>JAHFRO010000154.1 GCA_023266245.1 Betaproteobacteria bacterium
GCGTGTTCAGCATCAGGCCCCATTCGGCGTCGGGCGGGCTCGTACCCAGGCCGAGGAAGGAAAGCCCGGCCGAGATCACGATCGAAACCGAGACCAGCACCGTGGCGTACACCAGCACCGGCCCCAGCACGTTTCCCAGGATGTGGGTGCGGATGATGGCGAAAGTCGAAGCCCCGCTCGCGCGCGCGGCTTCCACGAAGTCCATCGCCCGCAGCTGAGTGGTCACCGATTCCGTCACGCGCATGATCGGCGGGATGAAGACGATGGTGATCGCGAGCAGCGCATTCTTCACGCCGGCGCCGAGAACTCCTGCGATCGCGACGGCGAGCAGGATGGACGGAAAGGCGTAGAACACGTCGGTCACGCGCATGATCAGCATGTTGGTGCGCCCGCCGACGAACCCCGCGACGAGCCCGAGTGCGCCCCCGATGACGAGCGCGTTCACCACGGGCACGATGCCCATCATGAGCGAAAGCCGTCCGCCGTAGATCAGGCGCGAGAACATGTCACGCCCGAGCTCATCAGTGCCGAGGAGGTACCCGGAGGAGCCGACCGGCAGCAGGCGGTTCGCCGAGTTCGCGGCGTTGGGATCGGCAAGCCCCAGCCACGGCGCGAAGATCGCCGCCGCGCACATCAGGATCAGGACCGCGCCGCAGGCGAGCGTCACGGGATCGCGCAGAACGCGGCTCCAGACCGTCTGCCAGTAGGTGCGGGCCTCGAGCGCGCCGACCGGCACTTCGATGGCTCGGGCGCCGCCAGCGGGCGCTTCGAGCTCAATGCTGATCTTGCTCGTCTCGACGCGATTCATGCGCGGCTTACCCGCGGGTCGGCCCAGGTCTGGAGGATGTCCACGACCAGGTTGGTGAAGACGAAGAACATCGAGAGCAGCAGCAACGTTCCCTGCAGCACTGGCATGTCGCGGTCGAAGATCGCGAGGTTGAGCAGGTAGCCGGTGCCGGGCCAGGAGAACACGACCTCCACTAGGATCGAGCCGGCGAGCAGGTGCGCGAACTGCAGCCCGATGACCGCGAGCACAGTGGGCAGCGCATTGCGCGTTACGTGCAGGACGATGCGGCGCTCGGAAAGCCCTCGGGCGCGCAGCGCCTCGACGAACTCCATGTTCAGTATCTCCATCACGCAGGCGCGGGTGGTGCGGGCGATGATGGCGCAGGGGATCGCCGCAAGCGCGAGTGCGGGCAGGATCATGTGCTTCAGCGTCTCGAACGACAGGAGCGAGGGCGCATTGCCGATGCCCATCGCGGGCAGCCAGCCGAGCTCCACCGAGAACACGATGACAAGGATGATCGCGAGCCAGTAGTGCGGCATCGAAACGCCCGTGATGGCGGTGGAGGACACCACCTTGTCGAGCCAGGTGCCGTGGTTGTAGCCGGCGAACATGCCCGCCACGATGCCGAGCGAGAAACCGACGAGCGAGGCGAGAGCGCCGAGCGTCATGGTATTGCCCGCGGCGGGCAGCAGCACGTTGATCACCGGCTGGCCGGATCGCAGCGAGGAGCCGAAATCCCCGGTGGCGACGTTGGCGAGCCAGATGAAGTACTGAAGGTAAAGCGGCTTGTCATAGCCGAAGTACGCCCGCATGTCGGCGAGCAGCTTGGCATCCACTTCGCCCACCACGGCCGAGAGCGGATCGCCGGGAGCGAGATGGATCAGCGAGAAGACGACGATCGAAACGCCGAAGGCGATCGGAAGCGTGTAGAGGACGCGGCGCAGGATGTAATACAGCATGGGCAGAATCTGCAGTCGCGAGTCCCGGGTCTCGGGTCGCGAGTCAAAAGCAGGGCTTACGGATGCTTAACGACCCGCGACTCGTGACACGTGACTCTCGACATGACACATCAGTCGGCGACATACACCGGCGTCATGTCCTGGAACCAGTGCTTGACCTGGACGAAGCCCTTCACCTTCGGCGACATCGCGCGCGGGCCCACGTCGTGCACGACCCACACGTCTATCGCCTGGTCCACGATGTAGGTATGGACGCGGGCGAGCCACTGGTCGCGCGCGCGCTCGTCGAACGTGTTATGGGCCTTCTCGATCATCGTGTCGAGCGCCGGGTCCATGTAGTACATGTAGTTGAAGCCGTTGGGCGGCACCGCGCCGCTCGAGTAGATGCGCTTGAACGCGCTGAACGGGTCCACCGTCGCGGAGGAGTTGTTGATGCCGTGCGCCCCCTGGCAGACCGGAGCGCCGGCCCCCGCGCGGCGGCAATTGCGCAGCTGCTCCCAGTCCGCGGTGATGAGCTCGAGGTTCACGCCCACGTCCTTCAGGTTCTGCTGGATGTACTCGTTCATCGGCTTGGGCAGCATCTGGCCCGAGCCCGACGGCGAGACCAGCACCTTGAGCGTGAGCGGCTTGTCCTTCGTGTAACCCGCCTCGGCGAGCAGCTTGCGCGCCTCCGCCGGGTCGTGCTTGATCTGGAATTTAGGCGCGCCGAACCACGGGCTCGACCGGTCCACTGCGCCCGCCGCCGGCGCCGCGAAGCCGCCGAGCAGCTTGATGATGCCGTCGCGGTCGATCGCGAGGTTCACCGCCTTGCGCACCCGCAGGTCGCGCCACGGCGAGTCCTCCTTGAAGCTCATGAAGTACGGCCAGATGTGCGGGTAGACGTTGGAGGTGATCTGGAATTTCTGGGCGCGCAGCCGCGGGATGAAATCGGGCGGCGGCGCTTCGATGAAGTCCACCTGGCCGGAGAGCAGGGCGGAAGCGCGCGTGGTCGCTTCCGGAATCGTCAGCAGGATCATCCGTTCCGACTTCGGCACGCGCTTGGGATCCCAGTAGCTCGAATTGCGCACGAGCTCGGCGCGCTCGCGCGGTACCAGGCGCTCGAGCCGGAACGGGCCCGTGCCGGAAGGCTGGAACGCGAACTTGGCCCAGTCGCGCCCCACCTTCTCCCATTGCGCAGGGCTCGAGTAGAACACGTACGTGGTCTGGTAGGGGAACGTCGAGTCCGGCGCGTCGGTGGTCAGCTCGACGGTGTAATCGTCCACCTTGCGCCAGGACCGGAGCGACAGGATGCGCCCGCGCGCCTGCGCCGTCTGCTTTGGATCGAACTGCGGGGCGGCTTTGTTGAAGAGCTTCTCCAGGTTCCAGATCACCGCGTCCGCGTTGAAGTCGGACCCGTCGTGGAACTTCACGCCCTTGCGCAGCCTGAAGATCCATCTGGTCTTGTCCTTGTCGTCCACCTTCCACTCGGTCGCGAGGCCGGGCACCAGGGTGGTGGGCCCGTTGGGGTCGTCCATCTTCCAGTTCACCAGCGCGTCGTACATCGTGTAACCGGTGAAGCGGTAGCCCTCGAAGCCGCCGTCGGGCTGTCCGCTCGTCGTCGGGATTTCCGACAGCGTCATGCCGACGCGCAGCGGCTTGGACTGCGCGGCCGCGAGGCCGGATGACGTCGCCAAGGCGAGACAGCAGAGTGCGAGCTTCATGCGAGTGAGCTTCATGACTTTCCTCCAGGCTGGTTGCAAACGGAGTTTACTCCGAGAGCGCGCGCCGCACCCACTCGGCGCACAGCAATGTCGAGGCGTCGTTCCCGCGCGGGCCAGTGATCTGCGCGCCGAGCGGCAGCCCCGTCGGCCCCGTGAAGACGGGCAGCGTCACGGCGGGGCCGTGCAGCACCGTCCAGCTCGAGCCGAACACCGGATCGCCGGTTGAGGCAAGCCCCTTCGGTGCCTCGCCGATTGCGCTCGGCGCGAGCAGCGCGTCGTAGTCGCGAAACACGTCGTCAAGCCGGGCGCGACAGCGGCTCGCGAGCGCCTGCGCCTCCTCGTACTGGGCGCGCGTGACGCGGCTGCCGCCGAGGATGCGGCCCATCAGGTTTTCCGAGATGAGGTCGGGAAAATGCGTGCGCTCGTAGGTGAGCGCCCGGTAAATTTCGAACGAGCTGATGGTAACCTGGACCTCGACCAGGCGCGCGAACTCGCTATCGAGCTCGACCTCCTTCACCTTTGCACGCGACTGCTCGAGCCGGGGCACGGCCCGCTCCAGCGCCTCCTGGGTGGCATGGTCGGCCTGGTGCCAGTACGGCGTGCGGCAAAATCCGATACGCGGCTTCAGGTCCGGCACCGCGTCGAACGAGGTGGCTCGCGAGCCGCTCAGCTCTTCCACGATCAGCGCGGCATCGGGCACGGTGCGCGTGAGCACGCCGATGGTATCGAGCGAATCCGACAGGAACTTGAGCCCCGCGCGGTTGATGACGTTGAAGGTCGGCTTGTAGCCCACCACGCCGCAGTACGCCGCGGGGCGGATGATAGAGGAAGTGGTCTGGGTGCCGAAGGCGAGCGGCACCATGAAATCGGCGACGGCCGCGGCCGACCCGGAGGACGAACCGCCGGGCGTGCGCGCGGGGTCGCGCGGATTGCGGGTCTTGCCGGGGTGGCGCGTGGCGAACTCGGTGCTGACGGTCTTGCCGAGAACCACGCCTCCCAGATCGCGCACCTGGGCCACGCACGCCGCATCGCACTTCGGCTGGTGGCCGCGGTAAATCGGCGAGCCGTACTCGGTCGGCATGTCCGCGGTATCGATCACGTCCTTGACGCCGACCGGGACGCCGTGGAGCCGGGTCCGGGGCTGCTGCCGGTCGCATTCGCGCGCCTGCTTGAGCGCAAGCTCGGGGTCGAGGTGCGCCCACGCCTGCACGTCATTCTCGCGCCGACCGATTCTCTCGAGGCAGGCGGCGACCAGTGCTTCGGATTTGAGCTTGCCGGCGGCGATCCTGGCCGCGGCTTCGGTTGCGGAGAGTTGGCAGAGGTTGTCCATGGTTTCACGCTGTCGCGAGCTCGGTTTGGCCCACGCGCTCGGGGAAGAAGCAGCGCGTCATGTGTTCGTGGCCGCCGTGGGTCCCGACCGATAGCGGCGGCGGTGATCCCTGCGCGCAACGCCCCTCGGCGTAGCGGCAGCGCGGCGCGAAGCTGCACCCGGGAGGCAACGCTGCAAGATTCGGAGGCGAGCCCTGGATCGGCGTAAGCCGCCGGCCTTTCGGCACCTCATGCACCGTCGAGCCCATGAGACCCTCGGTATAAGGATGCTGCGGCCGGCGCACCACGTCGGCAACCGCGCCAGTCTCGACGAAGCGCCCGGCGTACATCACCGAGAGCCGATGCGAGACCTCGACTGCGACGCCGAGATCGTGGGTGACGAAGATCATCGCCATCCCGAGTTCCTTCTGCAGCGTGCGCAGCAGCAACAGCACTTGTATCTGCACCGTCGCATCGAGCGCGGTGGTCGGCTCGTCTGCGAGCAGCAGCGCGGGACGGCACGAGAGCGCGATCGCGATCATCGCGCGCTGGCGCAGCCCCCCGGAGAGCTGGTGGGGATAGGCATCGAGGCGCCGCTTCGCGGAGGGGATCTGCACCAGCTCCAGCAGCTCCAGCGCGCGCCGCTCCGCCGCCTCACGCGTGACGCGTTCGTGCCGCAGTATGGTTTCCACGATCTGCTGACCGATGGTGAACACGGGATCGAGCGCCGTCATGGGCTCCTGGAAGATCATCGCTACGGTGGCGCCGCGGATCGCGGAGAGCGGCTCCTCGTCGAGCGCCATGATGTCGCGGCCGGCGATCTCGACCCGCCCCGAGATTTGCGCCTTGCCGCGCGGCAGCAGCCGCATCAGCGCCCGCAGCGTCACGCTCTTGCCCGATCCCGACTCGCCAAGTATGCCGAGGACCTCACCCTTCTCGAGCGTGAAGGAGACGCCGTTCACGGCGTTCACCGTCGCTTCGCGGCTCACGAA
>JAHFRO010000048.1 GCA_023266245.1 Betaproteobacteria bacterium
CGCTCCTCACGGGCCCGATTGAGTTTCTACCCGTTACCAGGAACAGGCTAAAAACCTACTCCTTGATTGTGACGCCGCTAGCAGCCTGTCGGACTTGGCGGTCCGACAGGCTGCTAAGAGTAAGACTGCCTGAGGATTTGGGATGAAGATGAACCCAGTGACCCCTCCTGGCCCACGGTTGGAGACGGGAGCGGGGTCGAACTCATGTCTTGACCTCAGGGACAGACCACGTTTTTCGTTAATGAATCCTCGCTGCCAAGGCACCTGCAGCAGCGCCCGCCGCACCGAACAGTTCCAACGCAAGCTCGCGGGGATAGCGGTATTTCGTCGTTGAATAGATATTCTCACTGAGGAAGTCTTCGATTTCTGCGAGTGATGAATATCCCGGGCGCTCAAGCTCGAAGGACAAGGCAAACGTTGCTTCGCGCAGGCAACCCAGCAGGCTGCGGTTTGCGGTGGGACCAAAAGCAACCTCGGACATCGCGCGCGCTTCGGCCTCGACCGCTGCGGGCGGCACGCCGAGTCGCCGAAGCTGGGCGATTACCGCCTCGCGAAACCTCGCGCCCAGGGACTTACTTTCACGCGCGGGCACAAGCACAACCAGCAGGGTTCGCTCGTTCATGCACACGACGAGCTGATGCGGCCGTGTGTGCAGGATGTTGGCGTACCAGTCCCCAAGCACGGTGGTCGGCGGCGACGTCCCGATCTTCGCCGGGACGCCCAGCCGCCGCAGGAGTTTCTGTGTGCACCGGAGCGTGACCATGACTAAGTATTGCAGAGGTCAGTGTGCAGGGGGCAGACCCCGTATTCCGCTTAACGGAAAGAGGGCCTGTTGCCAACAGTTCCTGGCGCGAGGAGGTGGAGACCATCATCGAGAACGCGGCCCGCAGCCTGCACCCAGCCTGACGCACGCGCTCAGGCGTTCCGCGTGCGCGAGGGATGGTGGGCGCCTCGGTGCGTGAGGCGCGAGGATGCTCAGGCCGGCAGGGGACGTGCGTGAACGATTTCGCGGCGGCCGACCGGTCTCAATTCTGCGGGGGTGAGCGTCGCGACGGCGATGGTCTCACCGTCCAGAGCTACGAATTCCACTTCGAAGCCCGCGCTGTTCCCGTGTACATGCACTACCGTGCCGACATCGCCTGCCTTGAAACGGTGTGCCGGGAGATCCACGGCCAGCACTACGCTGTCGAGTTCCTTGATCATGTCTTCAGCTCCGGGAGCGGATAAGCTGTCACGAAATGCAGGATATCACTGCCCGATTCAGCGAACCATATTATCCGTACTCGAGGATTCCGGCCATCAGGCGAAATTAACGCTCCGTGCGCCTATCTTAACCGCGTTTATCTGCGTTTATCTGCGGCTCAACGGTTAACCAATACGGCAGCGCCGGTGATCCTGCCTTCACGCAGCCGCGCGAGCGCTTCGTTGGCCTGGGACAAGTCGAAGGGCTCGGTCGTTGTCCGCACCGGCACCTTGGGCGCGAGCGCGAGAAACTCCTCGCCGTCGCGCCGCGTGAGATTCGCCACCGAGCGCACCGAGCGCTCGCCCCACAGGAGGTCGTAGGGAAAGGCCGGGATCTCGCTCATGTGGATGCCGGCGCACACCACCGTTCCGCCTTTGGCCGTCGCGCGCAAGGCCGAAACCACCAGCGGCCCGACGGGGGCGAAGATGATCGCGGCGTCGAGCTCCTCGGGCGGCTTCGCGGTCGAATCCCCCGTCCACACTGCGCCCAGCTCGTTCGCAAAGCGCTGTCCTTCGGCGTCGCCCGGCTTGGTGAAAGCGAAGATCTTCCGCCCCTGATGGCGCGCGACCTGCGCCACGATATGCGCCGCGGCGCCGAAGCCGTAGATGCCGAGCCGCTCGGCATCGCCCGCCATCACGAGCGAGCGATAGCCGATCAGGCCGGCGCAGAGCAGCGGCGCCGCCGCCACATCGTCATAGGCCGCGGGCAGCGCAAAGCAGTAGCGTTGGTCGGCGACGGTGTATTCGGCGTACCCGCCGTCGATGTGGTAACCCGTGAAGCGCGCCGCATCGCACAGGTTCTCATGGCCGCTCGCGCAGTAGCGGCATGCACCGCAGGTGTAGCCGAGCCAGGGCACGCCGACGCGCTCGCCGCTCGCGAAGCGCTCGACGCGCGCGCCCTTCTCGACCACCGTGCCGACGATCTCGTGACCGGGAATGATGGGGAGCTTGCCGTTCGTGAGATCCCCCTCCACCACATGCAGATCGGTGCGGCACACGCCGCAGGCGTGGACCCTGATCAGAAGCTGGCCTGGTCCCGGATGGGGCATGGGCAAGTCAGCGAGCTTGAGCGCCGTGCGCGGCGCCTGAAGCAGCATGGCTTTCATCTTCAAAACCCAATCAAGCCACAGAGGACACAGAGTTCACAGAGAAAAAGCAAACACGGCAAGAATGGGTTTGGGTTCTCACTCTCTGTGTTCTCTGTGATCTCTGTGGCTAAAGCCTTTTGGTTTTATCGGCGTTAATCTGCGTTTATCTGCGGCTCATTTTGCCTTTGGCTCCGCGCGCGCGTAGCGCTGGAGGAAGCGCACGATTTCCTCGGTGTCGAGCACCGGTATCGTGCGCATGGCGTCGGTGCCCACGACGACGTTGGCCCACGCCATGTGGCGTTTCATGCGGTCAACCACCTCCGGCCATTCACGCGCGGTGTAGCGCCGGGGGTCGGGCAGCACGTGACATTGGGAACAGGCGATGCTGAACATCTGCCCCGCGCTGGACTTGAGTGCCGGGTGCTTGAGGTCTATCTCGCGCTGGCCGTGCTTCCGTAGATAACGGGTGAGAATCGCCAGTTCCTGATCGGTCGGCGCCTCGACGTTGTCCATCATTTCCTTCATCACCTCGCCCAGGTTGCCTTTGCCCTGCATGCGCCAGACCATGCGCTCGATGATGGTTTTCCACTTGGCGGCGGCGTGCATCTCCGGATTGGGCAGATAGTGGCACTGCACGCAGTAGCGGGCGGTGAGTCGCGCTCCTTCCGAGCGCGGTTCGGGGAGCTCACGCGGTTCGATCGCGGGCGGGAGTATCCGTTCCAGCAGCTTGCCGTGCGGGCTCTGGGACCACAGGTACTTGGCGCGGGCGACTTCCGGCGCATGAGGAGGGGCTTGCGATTGGGCCAGAGCCGTGGCCGAACCTATCAGCGCAGCAGCGCCTAATAGTTTCGGCGAGCAGCTCCGATGAGCGCGTTGCGCAGGGCTCTTACGTTCATCATTCATCGCTCATCGTTCCGCGTTGCCGTCAGAGCGTGTGCCCCCGGTCGCCCTGGGCGAAGCCGAGCAGCGGCTGTTTTACGCCCTTGCCGAGCGCGATCACCTTGAACAGTTCGCCCATCTCGGCCGGGCTCAAGAGCCGCTGCGCCTGCGACGCAAGCGGTGCGTAGGCGGTGACGTCGTCCGCCGGCGTCCCGGCCAGGATATCGGTGATGCCGCAGTTCACGAGGAATTGCGCCTGGTTGGTGTAGCCGAGCAGCTCGAGGCCTGCGTCCTGTCCGGCCTGCGCGATCGCCGAGAAATCGATGTGCGAGGTGATGTCCTGCAGCCCCGGCAGAAAGAAAGGATCAT
Source organism: Betaproteobacteria bacterium (assembly GCA_023266245.1). Classification (GTDB taxonomy): domain Bacteria; phylum Pseudomonadota; class Gammaproteobacteria; order Burkholderiales; family SG8-41; genus SG8-41. The sequence continues at coordinate 3,579 of JAHFRO010000048.1, forward strand.
CGTGCGCGCGGTGCCGGTAATGGCACATCAGCGTGCCGCGGGCGCGCTGCGGGTGGTAGTACTCGTGGCGCGGAAAGCCGTAGTCGAAGAACAGCGCCGCACCGCGCGCGAGCACCCCGCCCAGGCTGCGGATGAAGGCGCGGGCGACGAACTGGATCTCGGTCCGGTAGTCGCTCCCCGGAAAGCACGATGGGTCCATCGGACCGGACCCGGGTGCAGGCGGACGGCCGGCCCACTCGAACTTCCCGTCCTTGAGCGTGACGCCCAGCTCCGCGATCTCCGTGTCCTCGCGCAGGAACACGTGCACCGGCATGGCGTCGAGGACCTCATTGCCGATCACCGTGCCGGTGAATGAGGGCGGCAGGCGGTTGAGCCAAACCACGCGCTCGATGAGATGCGGTGCGCGCTCGGCGAGCGTGTCACGGCTGCGGTCGCGCAGATCGGGGCTCAGCTCCAGTATCAGATAGCGCTCGGGCGCGCATCCCTGCCGCTCGAGCTCGAGCAGGAGGTCCGCGGCGAGCGCGCCGCTGCCGGCGCCGATCTCGAGGATCTCGCGCAAGCCCAGCCCGGCGAGCTGCTTTACCTGCCGCGCTAGCGTGCGTCCGAAGAGCCGTGAGATTTCCGGCGCGGTGACGAAGTCGCCGTCGCGCCCGAGCTTGCGCGCGCCGGCCATGTAGTAGCCCAGCCCCGGCGCGTAGAGCGCAAGCTCCATGTAGCGCGCGAAACTCACCCACCCGCCGCCGCGTCCGATCTCCTCCGCGATGAGCCGGCTGAGCTTCTCGCTGGACGCAAGCGCCGCGGGTGGCGGCGCGGGGAGCTGCGCGGAGTGCGCGGAAGTACCCAAGGGGGAAAGCCGAAAGGATTGGACTACAATTCTACACGCTCATACCGGCGGCATAGCCCGAAAATGGCCGAGACCCTGCAAGGAAAGGTGGTGCTGATCACCGGCGGCGCGAAGCGCGTCGGCGCCGCGATCTGCCGGCGGCTCCATGCTGCCGGCGCGAGTCTGCTCGTGCATTACCGCTCTTCCGCGCTCGAAGCGCGCGCGCTGCAGGTCGAGCTCAACGCGCTGCGCGCCGATTCGGTGGCGCTGGCGCAAGCCGATCTGCTCAAGGTTTCCGCGGCCGCCCAGCTGGTCAAGGCCGCGCTGAAGCAGTTCGGCCGGCTCGATGCCGTGGTCAACAACGCCTCGAGTTTTTTCGGCACCGCGGTCGGCGAAATTACCGAAGAAGTCTGGGACGACCTCATCGGAACCAATCTCAAGGCCCCGCTGTTCCTGGCGCAGGCGGCTGCGCCGGAGCTGAGGAAAAGCCACGGCTGCATCGTCAACATCATCGATATCCATGCCGAGCTGCCGATGAAGAACCACGCGGTTTACACCGCCGCCAAGGGCGGGCTGCTCGCGCTCACGCGCGCGCTGGCGCGCGACCTCGGCCCCGAGGTGCGCGTCAACGGCATCGCGCCCGGCACCATCCTGTGGCCGGACGACGACACCTGGAGAGATGAAGTGTCGCGCCAGCGCATCATCAGCCAGACGGCGTTGAAACGCATCGGCGAACCCGACGACATCGCCAAGGCGGTACAATTCCTGGTGGCTGAGGCGCCGTACATCACCGGCCAGGTGCTCGCGGTGGACGGCGGCCGCAGCGTCAGCCTTTAGAACCCGTGAGTCGTGAATCGTGAGTCGTGAGTCGAAGAAACAGCTAACCGTGATTGCGCGGTAGCTTTAGTCGATTCACGAATCACGACTCACGAATCACGCATCATTGGATGGACGATATGGAACAGACCGCAATACGCATACAGCCTCGCAGCACCAGGGAGCGCAAGCAGTCCTACGAGGCAAACAAGCTCGTGAAGCGGCTGAGACGGCTCGTCGGCCAGGCGATCGCCGATTTCGACATGATCCACGACGGCGACAAGGTCATGGTGTGCCTGTCGGGCGGCAAGGACAGCTATGCGCTGCTCGACATCCTGCTGTATCTCAAGCAGCACGCGCCGATCCGGTTCGACCTCGTCGCGGTCAATCTCGACCAGAAGCAGCCCGGGTTTCCCGCGCACGTGCTGCCCGATTACCTGACGCGCCTCGGCGTACCGTTCCGGATCGAGGCACAGGACACCTACAGCGTGGTGAAGCGCGTCATTCCCGAGGGCAAGACGATGTGCTCGCTGTGCTCGCGGCTGCGTCGCGGCGTGCTCTATCGCGTCGCGGGAGAACTCGGAGCGACCAAGATCGCGCTCGGCCACCATCGCGATGACATCCTCGAGACTTTCCTGCTGAACTTCTTCTACAGCGGGCAGTTGAAAGCCATGTCGCCCAAGCTGCGCTCGGATGACGGACGCCACGTGGTGATCCGCCCGCTCGCCTATTGTGAGGAACAGGACCTCGCCGAGTACGCCCGCACCCGGCAGTTCCCGATCATCCCCTGCAACCTGTGCGGCTCGCAGGAAAACCTGAAACGCGTGGAAGTGAAGCGGCTGCTGCGTGAGTGGGAGAAGCGCTATCCGGGGCGGGTGGAAACCATGCTGAACAGCCTCAGGCATGTGCGGTCGTCCCATCTGCTCGACCGCGAGCTGTTCGACTTCCACAGGCTGCCTCCCAGCCGCGGCGAACCCCGAGTGCATATCCAAGCATCTGAATTGCAAGAGAATTTTGTTTAAAGTCCGGGAGTAAGTCCTAACCTGGGGCTCCTCCCCGGGTTTCATCAATCCCGCTTTGTCAAAATAATTTTGTCATGGTAATCTCCCGAGCAGCCTGCCGGACCTGGCGGTCCGACAGGCTGCTAACAGCAAAACCGCCTGAGAATTTGTGATGAACTGCGCTGAACGCCTCGTCGCCCTCTTCGGCAGCCAAGCGGAAGTCGCGCGCCGGCTGCGGCTCGACCGCGCGGTGGTCAATAACTGGATCAAGTCGGGTTACGTGCCGGCGCGCTGGGCGATGGAAGTGGAGGCGCTGACCTCCGGCCAGATCGCCGCAGCCGAGCTCTTGAACGAAGCCAATGCCAGAAAGCCGATCCGGCTCAAGTCGCGTCCGGACGGAGAAAGCCTGTTCGGTTCACCGCTATCGGGGAAAGACGTTATGAACGATTTCGCGCCTCTCAGACGCATCAGCTCCTTCCACCCGCCGCAGCGCACGCTGATGGGCCCGGGCCCGACTGAGATCCATCCGCGAGTGCTCACCACCATGAGCCAGCCGGCGATCGGCTATCTCGACCCGGTCTTCATCGAGATGATGGAGGAGCTCAAATCCCTCCTGCGCTACGTCTACCAGACGAAGAACCCGCTGACGTTCCCGATCTCTGGGCCGGGCACGGTCGGCATGGAGTACTGCTTCGTCAACCTGATTGCGCCCGGCGACAAGGTGGTGGTGTGCCGCAACGGCGTGTTCGGCGGGCGCATGATCGAGAACGTCGAGCGCATGGGCGGCGTCCCGGTGGTGGTGGACGAGAAATGGGGCGAGCCGGCGGACCCGAACAAGCTCGAGGACGCCCTGAAGAAGAACCGCGACGCGCGGGTGGTGGCCTTCGTGCACGCCGAGACCTCCACCGGCGTGCATTCGGACGCCAGGACCTTGGTCGAGATCGCGCACCGCTACGACGCGCTCACCATCGTGGACGCGGTGACCTCGCTCGCCGGCACGCCGGTGCTGGTGGACGAATGGGGAGTAGACGCCATTTACTCGGCGAGCCAGAAGTGCCTGTCGTGCACGCCGGGGCTCTCGCCGGTGTCGTTCTCCGACCGGGTGGTCGATTACGTGAAATCGCGCAAGGATAAGATCCATTCCTGGTTCATGGACATGAACCTGCTGCTCGGTTACTGGGGAGCGACCACGCGCACCTATCATCACACTGCACCCACCAACGCGCTGTTCGCGCTGCACGAGGCGCTGATCCTGAGTCACGAAGAGGGGCTGGAGAACTGCTGGGCGCGGCATCAACGGCATCACACCGCGCTCAAGGCGGGGCTCGAGTCCATGGGACTCAAATTCCTGGTGAAGCCCGAATACCAGCTGCCGCAGATGAACGCCGTGATGTGCCCCGAAGGCGTGGAGGAGGCCGCGGTGCGCAGGACGCTGCTCACCGAGTTCAACCTCGAGATCGGCGCCGGGCTCGGCCCCCTGGCCGGCAAGATCTGGCGCTTCGGCATCATGGGCTACTCGTGCCGGCCCGACAACGTGATGCTGTGCCTCGCGGCGCTGGGTTCGGTGCTCTCAGACATGGGCCTGCCGGTGCACGTAGGCGATGCCGAAGCCGCCGCGCACGGCGCCTACGCCTCGATGCACGCCAAGGCGGCGCAGGCGAAGGCCAAGAGCAGGGCGGCGTCGGCAAAAGCCGCTGCCTGATTCAGGCTTTTGTCCTTCAGCCGGCCGCCGCGGGCGGCCGGCTTGCTTTGAGGGGAGTGATCATGCCGGTCGTAAAAGTGAATGGTGCGGATCTCGACGTCGTGAAGGCCGGAGCGGGCCGTGATCTAGTCCTGCTGCATTCGCTGCTGACCGACCGATCGGCATTCGATCTCGTCGTTCCCGCGTTGACGAAGACCCGCCGGCTGTGGCTGGTCAATCTGCCCGGCTACGGCGCGTCAGCCCCCGCCGGCCCGGACGTCGAGGATTATGCCGATCGCATTGCCGGTCTATTCGCGTCGCTGCGCCTGCCCAAACAGACAGATGTCCTCGGCAACGGCTTCGGCGGCTTCATCTCGATCGCGCTGGCGGCAAGACACGGTGACAAATTCGACCGGCTGGTCGTAGCGGATGCGCTGGCGGCGTTCCCGGAGCCCGCCAAGCAGCCGCTCAAGACACTGGCGGACAAAGTGGCGCAGGAAGGCATGGCTGGCGCGCTCGACATCGCGATCCGCCGGATGTTTCCCGAAGCGTTCATCGCCGCTCATCCGCAGATCGTGGCCGAGCGCAAGCGGGCGCTCGAGAAGGCCGATGCGGCGAGCTTTCGTACGGCGTGCCTGGCGCTGGCCAAACTGGATTTCGCGCCGATCCTGGGACGGATTCGTAACCCGGCCCTGGTGCTGGTGGGCGCAAAAGACCAAACGACACCGCCGGCCCTGGCGCGCGAGCTGGCGGCTCAAACCCCCGGTGCGAAGTTCCTCGAGATCCCGGATTGCGGCCATTGCCCGCAAATCGAGAAGCCGCAGGCCTTTGTCGAGGCGGTCAACGCCTTCCTTCCGCACTAATAATTGGGGCCCCTGTGAGCCGCCGAGCAGTCGCAGCCCTTCTTGATGGGGCGTGACGTGATGAAGCGTGACGTGGTGAGGCGTGACTGGTGACTGGATCCTAGCCGCGTGTTGAACGGCGGCGACACCGTCCGTTCGAACTCGCGGAGTTAAAGCGGCGTCTTGCGTCCGCCTTTAACGTCATTTGGGCGAGCAAAGAAAGTTACCAGCCGCGGGGCTGCCCCCCGCCATCGGCGCGCATGCGCCGTTTTAGCGGATCAGTAAGGTCGCAAGACCCAGCAGCAGTCCCATGCTCACCACGTCGGTCGCGGTGGTGAGGAAGATGCTGGACGCGGTGGCGGGGTCCGCCCCGAAGCGCTTGAGCGTCAACGGCACCATCGCGCCGCAGATGCCGCTTGCAATGCAGCTTACGACCAGCGCCATCCACACCACGATGCTCAATACGAAGGCGTTGGGATTGCCCTGGTAGACCGCGACGGCGAGCATCCCGAGCCCGGCGATCAGTCCGGTAAGGGCGCCATTGTAGAAGCCCAGCGATGCTTCCTTTGCAACCAGGGCTCTTTCCTTTCCCGCTTTGAGCTCACCGAGGGTGAGACCGCGCAGCGTGACGGCGAGCGCCTGGCAGCCGGTGTTGCCCGATTGTCCGGCGAGCACCGGCAGGAACAGGGCGAGTATCACCAGCCGGTCCACCGTGTCCTGGAAAATGGCGACAACCGCTCCCGCGGCAAAGGCGGTGAGGAGATTGAGCTGGAGCCAGGGATGGCGGAACTTGAAGCTCTGGCCCAGGGGCGTGGCGAGCCGCTCCTCCTTCTCGACGCCGACCATGGTGCCGACCTGGGCGGTAATCTCGATCGCCTGCTCCTCGAACATCGCCTGGCCGCGCACCAGCCCGATCAGCACGCCGTTCTCGTCGCACACCGGATAGGCCGGGTAGTGACGGTCGAGCACGAGCTTCATCGCTTCCCCGAGTGGCAGGTCGGGTTTGAGGAAAAACATCTCGCGGAGCATCAGCGCCTCGAGCCGCGCGCCTTCATCGCCCGCAAACAGCAGATCACGCATGGTGATGATACCGATGAGCCGTCCACTCGCGTCGGTCACGTAACTGTAGGTGATGAATGCGGTCATGATGAGCGTGCGCAGTTGCTCGACGGTTTCGCGCACCGTCTGCTCGGGCCGGAACACCGCGAGCGCCGGCTCCATCAGTCGCCCGATGCTGCCCTGCGGATAGCGCTGGTTGCGCTCCCACTGGCGCGCGGTCTCGGGCGGCACCGCTTGCATCACCCCATCCACCAGCCCGTGCGGGAGCTCCTGGAGGATGTCCTGCGTGAGCGCGGGGTTGAGGTCCATCAGCACCCCGGCGATCACGTTTGCCGGATACTCGGCGAGCAGCGTCGCGGCTTCCTGCGGCGGCCGTGCCTTCACCTCCGGCAAGAGCATCTTTCTCTGCTGTTCCTGCACCTGCTGCTGCGATTCAGTCAGAACGGGCTGCACGTCGCCTCCCTTCGCGCTGGTGTTTCGTCAGCGCGCATTGTGCCGTAGAACGCGGTGCAGGAGGAGATGCGCAGGGCGCGGAACGCCGCGTGGCGTGGTGCGAAGGGCTAAAGCCCGAGGAGCCGGCCGTACGCTATGAGCTAGCCGAGGAGCGCGGCGCGCTCAGCGAGCACACCGGCGAGCGCGTGGAACAGATCCACCGAGGCGTCAATCTCGTCCTTGTTGATCGAGACCGATTCGACGTTGATGCCGAGCGGCACGCGCCCGATGTAGTCCTGCTCGAGGATCCGCACCAGGTTCGCGCGGCAGATCTCGATCGACTTGGCGAGCGGCGAGGCGGCGGACTGGATCGCGCGCTCGGTCTCCGGAGCGATCGAGATCCCCAGCCATTTCATGAAGGCCAGGGTTTTCTCGCGGCCGACCGGCGCGAACGTGAGCACCACACGCCGCGGCGCGACGCCGGCTTGCGCGCAGTCGCGCGCATAGTCGGAGAGCATGCGCACCGTGGCCCCGGCGTGGTACACGGTCTGCGAGACGAAGAAGCTCGCGCCGTGGGACGCCTTGTCGATCATGCGCCGGCTCTCGCTCAAATGCTGCCCGTGGCGCTCGGCGATCGCCACGCCGCCGATCGTGAACCGGCGCTCGTGCGCCACAGCGATGCGGATCGCGCCGGTGAGCGGCAGCGGATAGCGCGCGCCCTTGGAGGTCGGCCGGCCGACGATGGCCAGGTAGTCGATCGCGTAGTCGCGCGCGGTCTCGTCGAGCCACGAGCGCCACTCGGTTTCGGATATCTCGCCGATGCACTTGTATGCGATCGCCGGCGTCCCGGTCTGCGAGAAAAGGAGCTTCGCGTAGGCGCGCGGGTCGATGGTACGCGTGAACGGGAACGGCCGCGGAACCGCGGTGCGGCTCGATTCGTCCTGGATGTCGTACACCACGAAGCCGTCGAGCGGCAGGGGGTTCACCCGCTCGATGAGCTTCGCCGCGGCAGTCTCGACGAGCTCGCGCGGCGAGCCCTCGCGCGGCGGGGTAGTGCCGTACAGGCGCACCAGACCCTGCGCGTCGAGCAGCTTGGAATTGAGGCCCATGCAGAGGGCTGCGGCTTTAGAGGCGCTTGGCTGCGAAATCGATTTGCGGGTGAAACATGAAATGGGGCCCCTGCTCCACGTTGCGCCGGCCCCTGCTCCACGTTCCGGCGCGCCTCTCCCCCGGTTATGGTGGAGAGGGGGGGTTACGTTTCACATTTCACTTTTCACTGTTCTAGTACCGGTAGTGCTCCGGCTTGTACGGCCCGTCGATGTTGACGCCGATGTAGCGGCACTGCTCCTCGGTCAGCGCGGTGAGCTCCGCGCCGAGCTTCTTCAGATGCAGCCGCGCCACCCGCTCGTCGAGCTGCTTGGGCAGCACGTAGACCTTTTTCTGGTATTTGGCGGCGTTGCTGAAGAGCTCGATCTGCGCCAGCACCTGGTTGGTGAAGGAATTGGACATCACGAAGCTCGGATGCCCGGTGGCGCAGCCGAGGTTCACCAGCCGCCCCTCGGCGAGCACGATGAGCCGCTTGCCGTCGGGGAAGATCACGTGGTCCACCTGCGGCTTGATGTTCTCCCACTGGTACTGCTTGAGGCTCGCGATGTCGATCTCGGAGTCGAAGTGTCCGATGTTGGCGACGATCGCGTTGTGCTTCATGCGCTTCATGTGGTCGTGGGTGATGACGCGCAGGTTGCCGGTGGCGGTGACGAAGATGTCCGCCTTGTCGCAGGCATGGTCCATGGTCACGACGCGATAGCCTTCCATCGCCGCCTGCAGCGCGCAGATCGGATCGATCTCGGTGACCCACACGATCGCGCCCAGGCCCCGCAGCGACTGCGTGCAGCCCTTGCCGACGTCGCCGTAGCCGGCGATGACCGCGACCTTGCCGGCGATCATCACGTCGGTTGCGCGCTTGATGCCGTCCACCAGCGATTCGCGGCAACCGTAGAGGTTGTCGAACTTTGACTTCGTCACCGAGTTGTTGACGTTGATCGCCGGGAAGGGAAGTTTTCCCTCTTTCTCCATCTGGTAGAGCCGGTGCACGCCGGTGGTGGTCTCTTCGGTCACGCCGCGGATGCCGGTGAGGACCTTCGAGTACCACCCCGGCTTGGTCTCCAGCCGTTTCCTGATCGCGCCGTAGAGCGCGTGCTCTTCCTCGTTGGCGGGCCGCGCGATCACCGCAGGATCCTTCTCGGCCCTGGCGCCGAGCGTGGCGAGCAGCGTTGCATCACCGCCGTCGTCCAGGATCATGTTGGGGGTGCCGCCGTCCGCCCACTCGAAGGTGCGGTGCGTGAACTCCCAGTATTCGTTGAGGCTCTCGCCCTTGTAGGCGAACACCGGCACGCCGGCGGCGGCGATCGCCGCCGCCGCATGGTCCTGCGTGGAAAAGATGTTGCACGAGGCCCAGCGCACTTCCGCTCCGAGCTTGACCAGGGTCTCGATCAGCACCGCGGTCTGGATCGTCATGTGCAGCGACCCCGCGATGCGCGCGCCCTTGAGCGGTTGCCGGCCCTGGTACTCCTCGCGCAACGCCATGAGCCCCGGCATCTCGGTCTCGGCGATCGCGATTTCCTTGCGCCCGAAATCGCCGAGTCCGATATCGGCGACGTGGTAGTCCTTCATACGAATGCTATTTGACCCCCGCATCGGCCTTTAGGGCCGATGCCTTGTCTGTGTTTTGGCTCCGACATAACCTGCCAAGCAGGTTAGTCTCCGCCGAAACAAAGACAAGTGCCTGCGGCATGGGCCTGTTCGCTTCGTTCACAGCCCCGCATCGGCCTTTAGGGCCGATGCCTTGTCTGTGTTTTGGCTCCGACATAACCTGCCAAGCAGGTTAGTCTCCGCCGAAACAAAGACAAGTGCCTGCGGCATGGGCCTGTTCGCTTCGTTCACAGCCCCGCATCGGCCTTTAGGGCCGATGCCTTGTCTGTGTTTTCCCAAGTAAATTCCGGCTCATCGCGGCCGAAATGGCCGTAAGCCGCGGTCTTGGTGTAGATCGGCCGCAGCAGGTCGAGCGACTGGATGATGCCTTTCGGACGCAGGTCGAAATGCTTTGCCACTAACTTCTCGATCCGATCGTCGGGTATCTTCCCCGTGCCGAAAGTGTCCACCATGATGCTCACCGGCCGCGCAACGCCGATCGCGTAGGCGAACTGCACCTCGCATTTCGTGGCGAGCCCGGCGGCGACGATGTTCTTCGCCACGTGGCGCGCGGCGTAGGCCGCGGAGCGGTCCACCTTCGAGGGGTCCTTGCCGGAGAAAGCGCCGCCGCCGTGCCGCGAGTAGCCGCCGTAGGTGTCCACGATGATCTTGCGCCCGGTCAATCCCGTGTCGCCCATCGGCCCGCCGATCACGAAGCGCCCCGTCGGGTTGATGAGATAGCGTGTCTCCTTGGTGAGCATGTTCTTGGGGAATACCGGCTTCACGATTTCCTCGATCACTGCCTCGGTGAGCGGCTCGTGCGAGATGTCGGGCGCGTGCTGGGTCGAGATCACCACGGTCTCGACATGGTGCGGCTTGCCGTCGGCGTAGCGCACCGAGACCTGTGATTTGGCATCCGGCCGCAGCCACGGCAACCGGCCGTCCTTGCGCAGTTCCGCGTGGCGCTCCATCAGGCGGTGTGCGTAGTAGATCGGCATCGGCATCAGCTGCGCGGTCTCGTCGCAGGCAAAGCCGTACATCAGTCCCTGGTCGCCCGCGCCCTGCTCGGCGTCGAGGCCCTTGCCCTCGTCCACGCCCTGTGCGATGTCGGGCGACTGCTTGTCGAAGGCGGTGAGCACTGCGCAGGTGCGGTAGTCGAAGCCGATCTCGGAGCTGTCGTAGCCGATGCGCTTGATGATGTCGCGCGCGATCTCGCCGTAGTCCACGCTGGCATGGGTCGTGATCTGGCCCGCCATCACGACCAGGCCGGTTGCGACCAGCGTCTCGGCGGCGACGCGCCCGTGCTTGTCCTGCTTGAGCACGGCATCGAGCACGGCATCGGAAATCTGGTCCGCGACCTTGTCCGGGTGGCCTTCGGAAACCGATTCAGAAGTGAACAGAAAATCGCTCATTTTTAGTATTTCGTGAAACGGGCAAAGGCGCATAGAATAGCAGATAAGCCTCGATTTATAAAGAATAATGACCCCAAAATGACGAAAGAGCAGGCTTCTAATAATTCATCGACGATGCGGCGAATTTTGGGCAGTACGGATCGACGTTTGTGCTCGCTGTTTCAGCGGCGGTGATTCGCTAATCGATGCTGCTATTTATCCTGCGGCTGCTCGCGCGCCTGCCCCTGGGATGGCTGCATCGCAGCGGCGCGATGTTGGGCTGGCTGGTCTACTGGGCCTCGCCTACCTACGCCGCGAGACTCAGGGACAACCTCTACGCGAGCGGCGTGTGCGGCAGCGACGCGCAATGCCGCGCGCTGCTCAGGGAAGCGATCGCGGAGACCGGCAAGGGCGTGACCGAACTGATCGCGATCTGGTTTGGCGCAGGCGAGAGAGTCGCGCAACTGGTGGTAGAGTGCGAGCGCTGGAACATCGTGGAAGCCGCTCGCGCGCGCGGCAACGGTATCATTTTCCTCACGCCGCACCTCGGCTGTTTCGAGATCTCCGCGCTCTACGGCGCGCAGCGCCTGCCGCTCACCGTTCTTTATCGGCCTCCAAAAAAGAGCTGGCTCGAGCCGCTGATGATCGCGGGCCGGCAACGCTGGCAGGCAGTGGTCGCGCCTGCCAATCTCAAGGGCGTGCGCATGCTCTACAAAGCGCTTGCGCACGGCGAGGCAGTGGGGCTGCTGCCGGACCAGGCGCCCGGCGTGGGGGAAGGGGTGTGGGCGGACTTCTTCGGGCGCCCCGCTTACACCATGACGCTCGTCCGGCGGCTGCAGCAGATGAGCGGCGCGGCGGTCATCATGGCGTTTGCCGAGCGCTTGCCGGAAGGGCAAGGTTACCGCCTGCACTTTGAGGAACTCCCGACGGATCGTCTCGACGAGGCCGCACTTAACCGCGCGATCGAGGAACAGGTGCGGCGCTGTCCCGCGCAATACCTGTGGAGCTACAACCGATTCAAGATTCCGGCGGGCGCTCCCCCGCCGGAATCTTGAATGAATGGAGCGCGGATTTGCGGACAACTGACTTTCTCGAAGGGGGCGATGTTCCCGATGTTCCTATTACTTCAAATATCATGACCGCGAGTCTGGCAGTGGCATCCCTCCGATCCTGCCCCGTGCGCCGTCGATTCACCCTCTCGGATCCATGTTTACGCGATTAGGACTCGCGGTCATCTGGCTGCTGCATTCCCTGCCGCTCGCGCTGCTCGCCCCGCTCGGGCACGCGCTGGGCCTGGCGCTTTACGCGCTCGGGCGCGAGCGGCGTGAGGTAGCACTCACTAACCTCAGACTGTGCTTTCCGCAATGGAGCGAAACCGAGCGCCGCCGCGTCGCGCGCCGCCACTTCCGGGCCTTCGGCAGGAGCCTCATCGAGCACGGTACCCTGTGGTGGTCGTCGCGCGAGCGGGTGCAGCGGCTGGTGCGCATCGAGGGACTGGAGCACTGGCAGGCGGTGGCCGACCGGCCGGTGATCTGGCTCGCGCCCCATTTCGTCGGGCTCGACATGGGCGGCGTGCGGCTCACTGCCGATTACCCGCTGGTGTCGGTCTATAGCCACCAGAAAGACCCGGAATTCGATGCCGTGCTCTATCACGGCCGCACCCGCTTCGTGACCCCCGAGCTCTACTCCCGGCAGCAGGGCATACGGCCGGTGGTCAAGGCGCTGCGCAAGGGGTTGCCGTTCTATTATCTGCCGGACATGGATTTCGGCGACCGCGATTCGATCTTCGTGCCGTTCTTCGGCGTGCCGGCGGCGACCATCACCGGCCTCGCACGCATCGCGCGCCTGGCGCACGCGGTGGTGGTGCCGGCGGTCACGCGCCAACTGCCGGGCGCGGACGGTTACGTGCTCACCTTCTATCCGGCGTGGCGCGACTTTCCGGGCGATGATGACGAGCGCGACACGCGGCGCATGAACGCATTCATCGAGCAGCGCGTGCTCGAGATGCCGGAGCAGTACTTATGGCTGCACAAGCGCTTCAAGACGCGCCCGCGCGGGGAGGAAAAATTCTATTGAACCGCCAAGACGCCAAGGACGCCAAGAAAATCTTATCAGGCACCAACGGAACCAGCCCTGAAGTGCATGTTTGCATCGTGCCGGTCGCACCGGAAGACGCCGAGCGGGTGTCGGCGCTCGCCGGCGAGATCTGGCGCGCACACTATCCCGGCATCATCAGCGCGGCGCAGATAGAATACATGCTCGCACAGCGCTACGATCCCGCGCTGGTGCGCGCGGAACTGCAGCGCGGCGACGTATGGTGGGACAAGCTGCTGATCGGGGAAGAGATAGCGGGGTTCGCATCCTATTTCCTCACCGGCGTTGCAGGCGAGATGAAGCTCGACAAACTCTATGTGCATCCGCTTCACCAGCAACAGGGCTACGGCGGGATGCTGATCGCGCGTGTC
>JAHFRO010000155.1 GCA_023266245.1 Betaproteobacteria bacterium
GTGAGAGGTTCCGGTTTTTCTACGCTGGATAGACCGCGCCGAGTACGCGCGGGCCACTGGCGCCGGTGACGGCGGGCAGGTTCCCCGGCCGGTGCTTCAGCGTCTGTCGGGCGAGCCAGGCGAAGGCGAGCGCTTCGACGTGCTCCGGCGCCAGCCCCAGCGCGCTGGTAGTAGTGATGAGCCTGTCCGGCAGCAGTCCGACGAGGCGCAAGAATAGCGCTCGGTTGTGCGCACCGCCCCCGCACAGATAGATCTCTGCCGCCGACGGACAATAGTTTCGTAACGCCTGGGCAATCGCAGTGGCCGTGAGCTCCAGCAGCGTCGCCTGCACGTCCACCGCACGCTCCGTCCCGGAGAGCGCGCGCTTGACCCACGGCAGATTGAACTCTTCGCGCCCCGTGCTCTTTGGCGGCGGGCGCCTGAAAAACGGGTGCGCAAGCCATTTCTGCAGCAGCCGCGGCATGACGTTGCCGCGCGCTGCCCACGCCCCGTGTGGGTCGTAGGGTTTGCGCCGTTGCCGCATGATCCAGGCATCGAGCAGGCAGTTGCCCGGCCCGCAATCGAAGCCGGTGACCTTGCCGCGCGCGGGGAGCCACGTGATGTTGGCGATGCCGCCCACGTTGACGACCGCGCGGTGGCGGCGCGGACTGTGGAACAACGCGCGGTGGAAAGCGGGCACTAGCGGCGCGCCTTCGCCTCCCGCGGCGATGTCGCGGCTGCGGAAATCGCAAACTGTCGTGATGCCCGTCAGCTCCGCAAGCCGCGCGCCGTTGACGAGCTGCAGCGTGTAGCCGGCATCGGGGCGATGGCGGATGGTCTGGCCATGACAGCCGATCGCGGCGATGGCGCGGGGACTGACCCTGGCGCGTGCAAGCAATCCGCGCACCGCAGCCGCGTACGCGGTGGACAACTCGTTGGCAGTGGTCGCGGCACGATGCAGCTCGTCCCGTCCCGGTTCGTGCAGTGCGAGCAGGCGCGCCCGCAGCCCGGCAGGGTATGGCCGATAGAGGCTGGCGATGAGCTGGAAACGCTTGCCGCGCGGCGCGGCGAGAACGGCGTCCACGCCGTCGAGACTGGTGCCCGACATCAACCCGATGTAGAAATCCGGCATACCGCGTATGCCGGATCAGTCGAGGCGCGCGAGGTTGGTGCCGCGCAGGAGGTTCAGCCGCTGCGCCATGGGCGCCGCAGCCGCGTCGAATGCCAGTTTCTGCTCCGCGGTGATCGGGGGCGCGGAGGGCAGCACCACCCGCAGCGGATTATGGTGCACGCCGTTGATGTGGAACTCGTAGTGCAGGTGCGGTCCGGTGGCGAGGCCGGTCGCGCCGACATAGCCGATCACCTCGCCCTGGGCGACGCGCGCCCCCTTGCGGATGCCCTTGGCGAAGCCCGACAGATGGCCATACCACGTGGTGTACTGCGACTGATGACGCAGCACGACCAGGTTGCCATAGCCGCCCTGCCGGCCCGCGAACTCGACCACGCCGTCCCCTGTCGCCTTGATCCGGGTGCCGGCAGGCGCCGCGTAATCGATCCCTTTGTGCGCCCGCCATTGCTGGAGGATGGGATGGAAGCGCGCATTGGTGAAGCCCGAGGTGATGCGCGAGAACTCGAGCGGGGAGCGCAGGAACGCCTTGCGGATATTCCTGCCCTGCGGCGTGTAGTAGCCGCCCCGGCTCACGGCGTAATCGAACCACACCGCGTGGTGGGCTTTACCCTGGTTGATGAACTCGGCTGCAAGCACGCGGCCCGAGCGCACCGGCTCGCCCTGGTCGTAGAACGTTTCGTAGACCACGGTGAAGCGGTCGCCGCGGCGCAGATCCCGGTGAAAGTCGATGTCGGTGGAAAAGATATCGGCTATCTGGATCGCGATCGCATCGGCGAGATTGGCGGCATCGGTGGCGGCGAAGAGCGAACTTCTGATCTCGCCCGATATCATCAGCACGCGCCGCTCGAGTTGCGCCGGCTGCTCGCTCATGCTGAAGCTGTCGCCGTAGCGCTCCACGCTAAGCACTCTGCCGCCGTTCTGGTAACGCAGCGCGAGCAGCCTGCCCTCGGCGGTGGTATGCGCGCGCACGATCCGGCCGGGGATCAGCTGATTAAGCGCCTTGGCCGTGCGCGCGTTGCGCAGGAAATCGAGCGCCTCGGGATCGTCCGCGCCGAGGCGCGCCAGCAGCGCAGCGGGCGTGTCGCCGCGCTGGATGCGCTCTTCGCGCCAGAACCCGGCGTCCGCGCGCGCGCCGGGTTGGGGTGCGGGCAGCACCACTTCCTCCACCACCCGCGTTCTCGCTACCTGCTCGGTAATGGTGTCGGGCGCGATGCCGAACGCCGCGACCACGCCGATGAAAGGCAGCACCAGCGCGGCTACGACGCGGCGCAGCCGGGGGTGTGCGATGAGGCGCCCGAGCTTTTGCGTTAGAATCACGCTCATCTCTTGCTGCATGATTTCCCTGAATTTTTTCCGGGAGCGGCAAGCTTAGCAGAATTGCCTACACTGGCAAACCCAATTTTTCGCATCGTGAAATAATGCACAATGCCGCCGGCATAGCGTCATGAATACCGTCGAACAACAACTCGAGATCATCAAGCGCGGCTGCGACGAGCTGCTGATCGAGGCCGAGCTCAGGGACAGGCTCAAATCCGGCAAACCGCTGCGCGTGAAAGCCGGGTTCGATCCCACGGCGCCGGACTTGCATCTCGGCCACACGGTGCTCCTCAACAAGTTGAAGCAGCTGCAGGACCTCGGGCACCACATCGTGTTCCTGATCGGTGACTTCACCGGCATGATCGGCGACCCCTCGGGCAAGAACGCGACGCGCCCGCCGCTCACGCGGGACGAGGTGGAGCAAAACGCCAGGACCTACACCGACCAGGTGTTCAGGATCCTCGATCGCGCCCAGACCGAAGTGGCGTTCAATTCCGCCTGGATGGACAAGCTCAACGCCGCGGACATGATCCGGCTTGCCGCAACCTACACGGTGGCGCGCATGCTCGAGCGCGACGATTTCCACAAGCGCCACAAGGGCAAACAGCCGATCGCGATACACGAGTTCCTCTATCCGCTGGTGCAGGGCTACGATTCGGTCGCGCTCAAGGCCGATATGGAGCTCGGCGGCACTGACCAGAAGTTCAACCTCCTCATGGGCCGGGAAGTGCAGAAGCATTTCGGCCAGCCGCCGCAGGTAATCCTCACCATGCCGTTGCTGGAAGGGCTCGACGGCGTGAACAAGATGTCGAAGTCGCTCAACAACCACGTCGGCATCACCGAACCGCCCAGCGAGATTTTCGGCAAGCTGATGTCGGTCTCGGATGAGCTGATGTGGCGCTACATCGAGCTGCTATCTTTTGAGTCGCTTCAAAAGATAAATGCAAGGAAGCGGGCTGTCGAACAAGGCGGCAACCCACGGGACGTGAAGTTCGATTTTGCGAAGGAAATCGTCACGCGATTTCACGGTGCCCCAGCGGCAGAGGCCGCTGCCGCCGACTTCGAGGCGCGCTTCCGGCGCGACGAGATCCCCGCCGACATTCCCGAGGTGAAGATCGCCGCCAAGGGCGATGGCCTGCCGCTTTCCCAAGTGCTCAAGCAGGCCGGGCTCACCGCGAGCACCTCCGAGGCGCTGCGCCTGATCGAGCAGGGCGGGGTGAAGATCAACGGCGAGAAGGTGAGCGACAAATCGCTCAAACTCGCCCGCGGCGAGCGCTGCGTGATCCAGGTCGGCAAGCGCAAGTTCGCGCGCGTCAGCATTACCTGACCGCCCGCGGCGCCCCGGTTCAGTTGCCGGCCTTGCCCCACAGTTGCGTGAGCCGCGCCTCGCGCCCGCAGCCGCTCTTGTAGAACTTGTAGCGCACCGGGTTCTTTTGGTAGAAGTCCTGGTGATAGCCCTCGGCGGGGTAGAACTCGGCCGCCTTCGCGATCTCGGTCACGATCTCGCCCTTGAACGGCTTGTTCTTCTGCAGCGCCGCCTTGGACGCTTCCGCGAGCCGTTTCTGCTCCTCGTCGTGGTAGAAGACGGCGCTGCGGTACTGCGAGCCGTGATCGCAGAACTGGCCGTCCTTCTGCGTCGGGTCGACGTTGCGCCAGAAGACCTCGAGCAGCTTCTGGTAGCTCACCTTGGCGGGATCATATTCGACCTGCACCACCTCGGCGTGGCCGGTGTGGCCGGTCGAGACCTGCTCGTACGTGGGGTTTTTGGTCTTGCCGCCCATATAGCCCGAAACGGTGGCAATCACGCCCGGCACCGGGTCGTAGGCTTCCTCCATGCACCAGAAGCAGCCGCCGGCGAAGATCACCTTGGCGGTAGCGGGCTTGGCCGCCGGTTTGGGCTGCGCCTGCGCGGCGCTCAACGCCGGAGCGCCGAGGGTGAGCGCAGCCAGCCACAGCATCTGCAACACGCGTCTTGCATTCATCGCTTACCTCCTGAAATGAGTCGTCGTCTTTGTGCGTCTGAGTTCGGCGAACGCCTGCAGTTCCCAGTGCCGGGTCGCCACCAGCAGGCTCATCGCCGAGCGCTCGGCAAGCGGCAGCCGCACATCGTCGCTGTGCAGCTCGGAGAACTCGCGCGCCAGGCGCTTCAGCCTGGAGACAATCGCCGCGCTCGAGGTCTTGGACAGCATGCCGTTCACCACCACCATGAACTCGTCGGGCCGGTCGAAGCGCGAACGGAAATACTCGTTATGCGCCTGCTGGTTGAAAAAGCGCTGGATCGGTCCATCCGGCATCCAGGTAAAGTTGCGCGATACCAGGAGCTTTATACGGTTGTTGGGCTGCAGTTGGATGAACCCCAGCCGGTCGAGCCGGGCGAGCAGCTGGACGCATTCGGCCCTGGGGATGTCATAGGCGGCGACGATCTGCTCGAAGTTGACGTGGTTCAGCGCGCACACCGCGATGAGGAACAGCTTCCTGTTCGCTACGATCTCCTTTTCCTGCTCGTGGGTGAGCTGGGAGATCAGGTTTTCTTCCTGGTGGAGCGTGCGCGCCAGGTCGGAAAACTCGGCGTTGGTGAGCTGGCAGACCTGGTCGAGCCGTTTGAGCGTGAAGCTCCGTCTGGAGAACATGCGCTTCACGCTCGCCTCGCTCAAGCCCAGCTTGCGCGCCACCTGGGCGTAGGTCACGCCGCGCGCCTTGAGCTCGCGTTTGAGCACGTCCACCAGCGCTCCGCTGTGTGCCATGTTGCGACCCCACTCCCTCCCCGGTACCGCCGCAAGGTATCACCTAATGCTACCGCCGGGCAAACCGGTAGCAACGACGCGCATTTTGCTTTGCGCTCCCGCTGTCGCCGCCGATGATAGGCCCCGCCGCGCAATGGTGCGTCGGCGATGGAGACGGACCAACAGGACGAAAGGAGTGCACCATGCAAGCTACCGCAACCAACAGAAGTCAACGGGAGCAGGGCGAAAGCGCGCGGGCGCGCGCCATCATCCGCTTCAACGGTTTGTTGTTCCACAGCCTCGCCGCCGCCTCGTTTCTGGAGACGGCTGTGCCGCTCTACGTCAACCGCCTCACGCACGTGTTCGCCGGCCATCCCGACGTCGGGCTCTGGCTCGAGCACGTGTGGTGGCCGCAGAAAGCCGAGCACGGGCGGCTGTTGCGCGAATACGTTGAGGCGACTTGGCCGGAATTCGACTGGAGCACCGCTTATGGCGAGTTCTACGAGGCCTACCGCCTGCGCTTCGGTCCGGCAGGTCCGCGCACGAGCGTCGCGCTGGAGGCGCTCGGGCGCTGCGC
>JAHFRO010000156.1:0-2269 GCA_023266245.1 Betaproteobacteria bacterium
GTATCTGTTTCACCGGCAGCGCCCTGATCACGCCGATCGGGGTTTCGATGCTTTCTTCGCCCAGCACCTCGAGCTCGTAAGTCTCGAAACCCGAGCCGTTGGTGATCGGAAGCCGGAGGCGGCCCGGCGCGGGCGGCACCAGCGCGAACTGGTAGATGAAGCTCATGATGTCCTGGCTGCCGGCGGGCAGCGCCGCGCTGCGCTGCTCACGCGCCTGCCCGTAGCTGAGGCTGCCCGCGCTCCAGTCGAAACGCGCCTGCGCCGCTTCGGTCTGGCCGCGGCGGGTACGGCTTATCAGGAAAGACTCGGGTCTCAGCCCCTGCCCCGTGATTTTGCCTTGGCTGAGATAGCGCAAGCGCTGCGGCCGGAACAGATCCACGATCCCCATGGTCTCGGCCTCGCTCGCCAGCCTATAGGTGTCGGATTCCACTTCCCACGACTGCACCGCCTTGCCGACCGGGGATTTGTCGTCGCCGTAGAGCAGCGTGTACGTAATGCGGCCCCTCCGCGGCAAGCTGTGCACGGGCAGAGTCGCCGTGGATTCCGGCGCGAGCGCGATCTGCTGCTGCGGAGCCGGCGGTTCCTGCGCAACGGGCGCAGTCTCCGGATCCGGCGCGGCTTCGGGCTGGGGCTCGGAGGGCAGCGTGAGCGGGCTGCGCGCCACCATCGTGGGCGTGGACGGCGCGGGGAATGGCGCGGCGTGCAGCGGCCTGGGTCTTGCGGCAGGCGCGGATGCGGTGGCGGGCTTCGCTGCAGGCGGCGGCGCGGGCGCGAGCCGCGCTTCGAGCGGCGGGCCGGGCTCCGGCTGGACCGTCACCGGCAGGCGCGTGGCCGAGATCACCAGCGCGTGGAGCCCGAGCGAGGCGAGGAGGGCGAGCGTGAAGCGAATCGCAGAGGCGCGCGCGTTCACGGCTTGAGTTCAAGCTTGGTGATCACTTGCTCGTACCTCGAACCGTCGTTCTCCAGGATCATCATCTTCACCGGCAGGAAGCGATGCTGCGGGGCGAGCCAGATCTCGGTGCCGCTCTCGTCGGGTTCGCGCTGCTTGACGAGATGCAGCGTCATCATGCGCCCGAGCGGCGTCTCGATCTCGACGTCGGGATGGATCGCGTAGCGGTAGTAATCGAGCTTGCGCCCGTTGGTCATGGCGAGCTCCAGGCGCTGCTGCTTGTCGAACGCGACGAACATGAACTGGTACATGAACGAGAGCCGGTCCTGGGTGTTGGAGGCAAGCGGAACGGTCTCGGTCCTGCCGTCGTGCGTGAGCGTGAGCTGCCCCGCTTGCCAGTCGAACTCGGCGCGCACCTGGCGACGGTCGGTTTCGCTGCGCTTGCCTTCGAAGTGCCGGGGACGCAGGCCCGAGGCCGTGAGTTGTCCGGTGCTCATGAAGCGCAGCGGCTGTTTTTCGAACAGCGCCAGCACCCCCGCCGCGCTGCTCTCGCTGACGATGCGGTAGGCATTGTCCTTCGCCTCGAAGGTTTCGTTCATGACCGCGACGTGCCCGCCGTTCATGTACACGTGGTAGCTCGCGGAGATTGCGTATGGCGCCTGCAGCTCGGCCGTCCCGCCGGCAACCGACAGCGCGAGCAGCACCAGCGCCGGACCGAGCTCGCGCCTCACGGCGGCGGCCTCAGCGCGCGTCCAGCGGCGGCGCAGTGAGCGCCCCGCCCGCGGCGCGCGCCGCGCTCACCGTCACCGTGCCGTCGGCCGACAGCTTGAGCCGGTCTTCGCAAAACCAGCGTATCGCCTGCGGGTAGATGCGGTGCTCTTCGGCGAGCACGCGCGCGGCGAGCAGCTCCTCGGTGTCGCCGGGCAGCACCGGCACCGCGGCCTGCACGATGATCGCTCCGCTGTCGAGCGCGGCCGTCACGAAGTGCACGGTACAGCCGTGGATGCGCACGCCCGCCTGGAGCGCGCGCCGGTGCGTGTCGAGCCCGGGAAAGGCGGGCAGCAGCGAGGGATGGATGTTGATCAGCCGCCCGCGATAGCGCCCGCTGAACGCTTCCGTCAGGATGCGCATGAAGCCCGCCAGCACCACCAGGTCGGGCCGGTGCCGGTCGATCTCGGCGGCGAGCGCCGCGTCGAACGCGGCACGGTCGGGAAACGCGCGATGGTCCACCACCGCGGTCGCGACGCCGCGGCGCTGCGCGATGCCGAGGCCGCGCGCCGCCGGGTTGTTGCTGATGACCGCCGCGATCCGCGCCGGCAGCCGCGCATCGAGGATCGCCTCCAGGTTGCTGCCGCGGCCGGAAATGAGGATGACGAGGGT
>JAHFRO010000156.1:2369-5724 GCA_023266245.1 Betaproteobacteria bacterium
GCGCGCCGCTCGATGCGGCCGATGCGCCACACGGTCTCGCCGGCGGCCGTCAGCGTCCTGACCGCGGCGTCCGCGTCCGCGGGGCCGACTACCGCCACCATGCCGATGCCGCAGTTGAATACGCGGTAGAGCTCCGGGTCGGCGATGTTGCCCTGCTCCCTGAGCCACTGGAACAGCGGCGGCTGCGGGAACGCCGCGCGCTCGATACGCGCCGCGAGCTTCTCCGGCAGCATGCGCGGCACGTTGTCAACGAGGCCGCCGCCGGTGATGTGGGCGAGGCCTTTGACCGTCACCGTCCTGATCAGTTTCAGCACCGGCTTCACGTAGATGCGCGTCGGCTCCAGTATCACTTCGCTTAACGTTCTGCCGTGGAACCTGGCCGACAGGTCGATGCGCTTTACATCGATGATCTTGCGGATCAGCGAGTAGCCGTTGGAGTGGGCGCCGCTCGACGCCAGCCCCAGCAGGACGTCGTCTTCTTCGATCGTGGAGCCGTCGATGATCTCGCTTTTCTCGACGATGCCCACGGCAAAGCCGGCAAGATCGTACTCGCCCGTCGGGTACATGCCCGGCATTTCGGCGGTTTCCCCGCCGATCAGCGTGCAGCCGGCCTGCCCGCATCCGGCGGCGATGCCTTTGATGACCTCGGTCGCGGTGGCGACGTCGAGCTTGCCGCACGCGTAATAGTCGAGGAAGAACAGCGGCTCGGCCCCCTGGGTCAGGATGTCGTTCACGCTCATCGCCACGAGATCGATGCCGATCGTATCGTGGCGGCCGAGCTGCATCGCGAGCTTCAGCTTGGTGCCCACCCCGTCGGTGCCGGCGACCAGGACCGGCTCGCGATAATTGTTCCGTGCAAGTTCGAACAATGCGCCGAAGCCGCCGATGCCGGCGAGCACCCCCTCGCGCAGCGTTTTCCTGGCAAACGGCTTGATGTTCTCGACGAGCCGGTCGCCGGCGTCGATGTCCACGCCGGCATCGCGGTAGGTGAGGGGTTGCGGTTTGGATTTGTCAGTTTTCTTCACTGTGCGCTGGAAACAGAAGTTCGTCAGCCACAGAGCACACGGAGTTCACAGAGGGACAATCGAAAAACCCCGAGAGAAGCGGGAAATCTGGGATAAGATAATGCGCCCGGTTGGCAGGTAACGGCACCAAAGAATTCTCTGTGTGCTCTGTGCCCTCTGTGGCAAAGAGAATTTTACCGTAAATGGCACCAGTCCGTTCCGATTCGCGCCCTATATGAAGCAGCTCGCGCTCGATTTCGCCGCCCCGCCGCTGCCCAGCCTCGACAATTTCATCGCGGGCGGGAACGGTGAGCTGCTGCAGAACCTGAAGCGGCTCGCCGCGCGCGGCGGGCACGAGCGATTCATCTACGCCTGGGGACAGCCCGGCAGCGGCCGCAGCCACCTGCTCAAGGGCACGGTGGCGGAGCTGCACCGCGCGGGTGCCAGCGCGGTATACATCGCCTGCGCGCCCGGCACCCGGTTCAACGAGGGTCTGGAACGCATGGACTGCGTCGCGCTCGATGACGTGGACCGGCTCGACGCAGAGGCGCAGGTGGCGGCGTTTCACCTCTACAACACACTGCGCGAGCGGAGCGGCGCGCTGCTGGCGAGCGGCGCTGCGCCGCCGGTGCAGTTGAAGCTGCGTGAAGACCTGGTGACGCGCCTCGGCTGGGGGCTGGTCTACCAGGTGCACGCATTGAGCGACGGGGAAAAGAGGAGGGCACTCGCCGATTACGCGGCGAGCCGCGGCTTCCGCCTGCTGCCGGAAGTGTGCGACTACCTGCTGACGCGCGTGCAGCGCGACCTGCCCTCACTGCTCGCGATACTCGACGCGCTCGACCGCTACTCGCTCGAGACCAAGCGCCCGGTCACCGTGCCGCTGGTGCGCGAGCTGCTGGCGGAAAGACAGGATACGGGATTCAGGATTCAGGATTCAGGGACAGGAAACGGCAATTGAGCTCGCGGCTCGTCTTGTTCGACCTCGATAACACCCTGCTCGCGGGAGACAGCGATTTCGAATGGGCGCAGTTCCTGGTCGAGCAAGAGGTGCTCGACCGCGAGGTCTATGAGGCGCGCAACCAGGCGTTCTACGACCAGTACCGGTCGGGCGCGCTCGACATCCGCGCTTTTCTCGATTTCCAGCTCAAGCCGCTCTCGCGCCATCCGCGCGCGGTGCTCGATGCCTGGCACCGCGAGTTCATGGCGCGCAGGATCCGGCCGATCATCCGCGACAGCGCACGGGCGCTGGTCGAGCGCCACCGCGGCGACCTGTGCGCGGTGATCACCGCGACCAACAGCTTCGTCACCGCGCCGATCGCGCGTGAATTCGGCATCGACAACCTGATCGCCACCGAGCCCGAGGAGCGGAACGGCGAGTTCACGGGGAACGTCGCCGGCACCCCGTGCTTTCGCGAAGGCAAGGTCAAGCGGCTGGAGTCCTGGCTGGGGGCGCAGGGCAAGACGCTGGCCTCGTTCGCCGAGTCGTGGTTCTACAGCGACTCGCTCAACGACCTGCCGCTGCTCGAGCGCGTCACCCATGCGGTGGCGGTGGACCCGGACGCGACGCTGCGCGCGCACGCGGCGCGTCACGGCTGGCGGATTATCAGCCTCGAATGACGGTCGTGAGTCTGCGAGTCTGCGAGTTGCGAGTCACAAGGCATGTTTCGGTCATGATTAGGACAGGAAAGCGCGGACCCGAAACCCGTGACCCGGGACTCGTGACTTAAATATGTCCCGCCCCCTGCTCCTGACCGTCGTGCTGCTCGCAGCGTCCGCGATCAGTCTGTTCGCGGCATTGCTGTTCGGCACCTTCCCGATCTCTGCGCTGCAGATCCTGGACAGCATCGTTTTCCCGGTGCCCGGCGTGGTGCACGACGTGATCTGGCAGCTGCGTGCGCCGCGCGCGCTCGCCGCTTTCGCCTGCGGCGGGCTGCTCGCGCTCGCCGGCGCGTTGCTGCAGGTGCTGCTCAGAAATGCGCTCGCCGATCCCTACGTGCTCGGCGTTTCAAGCGGCGCCGCGCTCGGCGCGCTGCTCGCGGTGGTGGCCGGTGCGGGGGCGGCGCCGATGAACGCAGCCGCGCTCGCCGGCGCGGCGTGTGCGATCGCGGTCGTGTTCGGCCTGAGCTTTCGCAGCGGCGATTGGGACGTGTACCGATTGCTCCTCACCGGTGTCGTGCTTGCCGCGGGCTTTTCCGCGCTGGTCAGCCTGACGCTGGTGATGGCCCCGCATGTTCAGGTGAAGGGGATGTTGTTCTGGCTGATGGGCGACCTCTCATACGCCGACAGCCCCGTGGCGGGCTGGATCGTGCTTCTCGTCGTCGGCGCGGCCGCGATGGCGCACGCGGTCAGGC
>JAHFRO010000157.1:0-2209 GCA_023266245.1 Betaproteobacteria bacterium
CTGGCCGTCGAAGCCGATCCGCCTGATCGTGCCCTCGTTGCCGGGCGGCGGCACCGACATATCGGCGCGCATCATCGCGCCCAAACTCAGCGAGTCACTGGGCCAGCAGGTGGTCGTGGAAAATCGCGCGGGGGCGGCCATGATGATCGGTGGTGAGGCCGTCGCGCGCGCGGCGCCCGACGGCTATACCTTGCTGATGGGCATCAGCACGCTCACCATCAACCCTTCCGTCCACCAGAAAGTACCCTACGACGCGTTACGGGATTTTGCGCCGATCTCCCAGGTCATATCGTTGCCCAACGTCCTGCTGGCGCACCCGTCCGTACCGGCGAAGACGGTGAAGGAGCTGATCGCGTTCGCACGCGCGCATCCCGGCGAGATCACCTTCGCCTCCGCCGGCGTCGGCAGCAACCTGCACCTGTCGATGGAGCTGTTCCTCAGCATGGCCAAGATCAAGATGGTGCACGTTCCGTACAAGGGCTCGGGCGGCGCATTAGTCGATTTGATCGCCGGCCACGTCGCAGTGATGACCACGACGATCCTCAGCGGGATCTCGCACCTCCGCAGCGGCCGCTTGCGTGCCCTGGGTGTCACCAGCGCGAAGCGCAGCGCCGCCCTGCCCGGGATTCCCACCATCGCGGAGGCGGCGCTTCCCGGCTACGAGGCGGTGCAGTGGTACGGTGTTCTCGCTCCCGCGGGCACGCCGCGCGAGATCATCGCCAAGCTCCACGGCAGCGTGGTGCGCGCATTGCAGGACGCCACTGTCAGAGAGCGCTTCCTGGGTGACGGCGCTGTGCCGGTGGGAAGTTCGCCGGAGGAATTTGCCGCCTTGATGCGCGCCGAGACGACGAAGTGGGCAAAGGTCATCAAGGATGCCGGCATCAAGCCCGAGTGATCGGTCTTGATTAATCAATGGGTCAGACCCCGATTATCCGTGGCATTTCGCAGAGGAGGTGGAACATGAACCAACCGTTGCGAATTCTTTCGGCATTAGCGGGCCTTGCATTGTGCTCTGCAGTGGTCTTTGCCCAAGGCTTTGGCAGCAGGCCGATACGCATCATCGTTCCGGTGCCGCCAGGCGGTCCCTCCGACACCGCAATGCGCCTGGTCGCGCCCAAGCTGAGCGAAGCGCTCGGTCAGACGCTGGTCGTGGACAACCGGCCGAGCGCCAACGGCGTCGCTGGGACCGACATCGCGGCCAAGGCCGCTCCCGATGGCTACACGCTGGCGGTCGGAAACAGCGGCACCCAGGCCATCAACGCAAGCCTCTACCGCAAGCTTCCCTACGACCCGCTGCGGGATTTCGTGCCCATTACCCAGATCGTGACGAGCGGCATGGTACTGGTCGCGAACCTGAGGGTGCCGGCGAACTCGCTCGCGGACTTCATCACGCTCGCGAAGAGGCAGCCCGGGAAGCTCAACATGGGCGTCGCGGGCGCGACCGGGGAGATCGCCGGAGAGGCCCTGATGGCGCAAACGCAGATCCGGTTAAACAACGTGCGCTACAGGGGGAGCTCGCCCACGGAGCTTGCCATTCTGTCCGGCGAGGTGGAGGTGACAATACTGACGCCGCTGGCCACCGCCAACCACGTCAACTCGGGCAAGCTCAAGGCGTTCGGCGTGACGAGCGCCCAGCGCTCGCCGGTTCTCCCCAACGTGCCGACGATCGCGGAGCTCGGCGTGCAGGGCTACGATTTTCAGATCTGGCACGGCGTGTTCGCTCCCGCGAAGACGCCGGACCGGGTGATACGCGCAGTGCACAAGGGGGTCGTGCAGGCGCTTGCAGCTCCGGATGTCAAGGAGCGCTTCACCCAGCTGGGATTCGTGATCATCGGGAACACGCCGGAAGAATTCGCCGCCGTGGTCAAACGCGAAGTCGAGAAGTACCGGAAGGTCATCGCCGACGCCGGGATACAAGTTGAGTGACTGGTCAGCGCGGGAAGGGCGCGAGCGGTAGCGGCTTGCCGTCCGGGATTGCGGTCCGGGCGACGTTCATGACCATCGCGATCATCGAGTAGTAGCCGACGATGCCGATGATGTCGACCACGCCCGCCTCACCGTATTTCGCGACGGCCCGCTCGTAGGTCTTGTCGCATACGCCCTTGGTCGCCAGAAGCTCCGTCACGAAGTCATAGGCGATTTCTTCGTCGCCGGCCATGTCCGTGGGACGCCGGCCTTCGGCAATCGCCTCGATGATCGCGGGCTTCAC
>JAHFRO010000157.1:2309-5639 GCA_023266245.1 Betaproteobacteria bacterium
TCCGGGCCCACGGCGGTGCGCCAGCTCGCCGATTTCGGCGCCAACGTCATCAAGATCGAGGAGCCGGACGCCAAGGACAGCGAGAACAGCGCGTTCGACCGGCGCCATGGCGCGGATTTCCAGAACCTGCAGCGGAACAAGCGCAGCATCACGCTCAACCTCAAGGCGCCCGAGGGCCTGGCGATCTTCAAGCGCATGGTCGGGAAGGCCGACGTAGTGGTCGAGAATTACCGGCCCCAGGTGAAGCACCGCCTCGGCATTGACTACGAGAGCCTGCGAAAGATCAACCCGCGCCTCGTCTACGCGAGCATCTCCGGTTTCGGCGAGGAGGGCCCGTACCGCGACCGGCCGGGGATAGACCAGGTGATACAGGGCATGGGGGGGCTCATGTCCATCACCGGGCTGCCCGGGCAGGGGCCCGTGCGCGCCGGCATCGCGGTCTCCGACAGCAGCGCCGGCCTTTACTGCGCATTCGGGATCGTGCTCGCGCTGCTCGAACGCGAGCGCTCCGGCACGGGACAATGGGTCCAGACTTCGCTGCTGCAGGCGCTGATTGCGATGCTCGACTTCCAGGCCGCGCGCTGGCTGGTGAGCCGCGAAGTACCGCGCCAGGCCGGGAACAGCCATCCAACCGCGATTCCGACCGGTGTGTTCCAGACCGCGGACGGCTACATCAACATCGCGGCGGCGGGTGACCTGTTCCCGCGGCTGTGCAACGCGATCGGCATGCCCGAGCTCATCACTCACTCCGATTACGCCGACTTCAAGTCGCGTTCCAGGAATCGCGATGCCCTCCACGACGCGATCGGCGAGCGCATCGCCACGCGGTCTTCCGCCGAATGGGTCGAGCTGCTCAACCGGGCCGGCGTGTCGTGCGGGCCCATTTACACCATCGACCAGATGTTTGCCGATCCGCAGGTGCAGCAGCTCGGCATGGCGCAGGCGGTCGAACATCCCGCCCTGGGGCGGATCGAGCTGGTCGGCCAGGGGGTGAAACTGACCCGCACACCGGCCCGATTGCGCGCGGCCGCCCCGGACCGCGGCCAGCACACCCGCGAAATACTCGAGGAATTCGGCGTTGACGCGGCTGCGATTCCGGATTTGCAGCGGCGCGGCATCGTCTGAAATGGGGTCAGCCCTCATTTTTCTGCGGACTCCCCGGGTTCGCGTTGACAAAAACCTATCCGCGTAACATCATCGGCGACCATTCCGTCTCGCCGTCCACGCACCAAGGAGGAGAACATGGACCAGCCCACAGGCCGGCGCCGCTTCCTGAAAAATCTGACCGCGCTCGGCGCTCTCGCATCGCTGCCCGCCGCCGCGCAGGGCGTGAACTGGCCGACCAAGCCGGTGCGATTCATCGTTCCGTTCCCGCCGGGCGGCACGACCGATCCGCTCGCGCGCCTGGTGGGCGCCAGGCTCACCGCAACGCTGGGCCAGCAGTTTATCGTTGACAACAGGCCGGGCGCCTCGGGCTCGCTCGGAGCGGGCATCGCCGCCAAGTCAACACCGGACGGCTACACCTTCCTGTTCGTTTTCGATACGCACGCGGTCAACCCGACGCTGATTCCGAACCTGCCGTTCGACACGGTCAAGGATCTCGCGCCGGTGATGCTGATCAGCACCGCCCCGAACGCCATCGTGACCAACGTCTCGAAGCCCTACAAGAACTTCGGCGACGTGGTCAAGGCGGCGAAGGCGAAGCCCGATACGGTGACCCTCGGCTCGATCGGCAGCGGCAGCCTCGGGCACCTGACAATGACGCTCGTGCAGCAGGCGGGCGGCTTCAAGATCGTGCACATCCCCTACAAGGGCGGCGGGCCGATGACCGTGGATGCTCTGGGCGGCCAGGTCGAGCTCGCCATCGGCACGGTGGCGCTGCTCTCGCCGCACGTGAAGGGCGGGAAGCTGCGCGCCCTCGCCGTGACCGGCGACAAGCGTTCGCAGGCCATGCCCGACGTGCCGGCGCTCGCGGAGCAGGGCTTCCCCGGTTTCTCGGCGCTCGGCTGGTGGGGCATCTTCGCGCCGGCCGGAACACCGAAGCCGGTCCTCGACAAATTCCACGCCGAGCTCACCAAAATCTTTAACCAGCCCGATCTGCGCAAGCAGCTCACCGAGCAGCTCGGCATGGACCTCGCCGTCAGCAGCCCCGAGGCGCTGCAGAAGTTCCTGGTCGGCGAGATCGCACGCTGGGGCAAAGTGGTGCGCGAGAACAACATCCGGTCCGAGTAAGCGGGAAAGCGCCCGCTGCGCGACCTTCTCGGAAGCTCGCATATATAGCTCGGAGTGAGTTGACCCGTGGGGCGGTTTTTATCGCGCACACTTTAGTCGCTGTCCGATATAGGGTGCGTCCGTGGATTACGAGTTCGTCGTCGCAGGTGGCGGCATCGGCGGCGCGGTGCTCGCGGAACTCCTCGGACGCGCGGCAAAGCGCGTGTTGGTGCTCGAGCGCAACGCCGCGCCGCTTGCCTGGGTGCGGCCGGAAGTGCTGTGGCCGACGACGGCGCAGTTCCTGTTCAGTTTACAGCCGCGCGCAGCCTGGGAGAGCGACGCGATGCTCGCCATGCGCGGCGTGCGCCTGCATCAGGGGTCGTGGAGCGCGTCACTCATCACACCCGATGTGCTCGACCGTTCCGGCGTGCAGCCCTGGTTCGACAATCCCAACCTGACGCGCGAGCGTTTGCTTGCCGCGCCTGCCTTCGAGCTGCGGCGCGGCGTCGAGGTCGTAGCGGTATTGCGCGAAGGCAGCCGCGTCGCCGGCGTGCGTGCGCGTGAAGCCGCGAGCGGCAAGGAAAGCGAGATCGCGGCGCGCTGGACGGTTGGCGACGACGGCGTGCAATCGCTGGTGCGCCAGGCCTGCGGCGTCCCGCTCGCCACGCGCGTGTTCCCTCTTGATTTCGTTTGCGGCGGACTGTCCTGGCCGCAAAACTTTGAGTCCGCTGTGGTGCACATATGGCTGAATCCCCATCGCTCCGATATCTTCGCCTTCGCGGCCATGCCTTTCCCGAGCGGCCAGGGCGTGGGACTTGCCCTGGTGCGCCCGGGCCTGTTCGATGATCTCGAAAAGGCGCGACGTGACTGGCGGGCGTTTCTCGCTACCGATCCCGATCTCGCCATCGTCGCGGGGACGCGGCCCTTTCCCGAGGGCTACACGCGGGTGCGCCGGCCTTGGGGCCATGCGCCGCGTTACGGCGCTGAAGGCGCGATCCTGCTTGGCGATGCTGCGCACCCGGTGAGCCCCGCCGGCGGTCAGGGGGCGAACATGGCGGTGGCCGATGCCCGCGTGCTGGCCGAACTCTTGATCAGCGGGCACCCAAACTTGCTGGAAGA
>JAHFRO010000158.1:0-2462 GCA_023266245.1 Betaproteobacteria bacterium
AGCCGCGGGAAAAACGCCCCGACCCGCGCCCGGTAGCGCAGGTAGTCCTCCCCGAAGAATTTGACCATACGCCGCTCCTCGTAGTAGCCCCCGATCAGCATGTAGGCCGTGTACATGGCGGTGTAGATCAGATTGTTCAGGGATGGCCCGCTAGTCAGCAGGAAGAGGAGCCCCCCCACCAGCATCGGGTGGCGCACCCACCCGTAGACTCCCCTCACCACCAACCGATGCGTACCGAAGAGTTCCATGGTCGCGGGCCGGACGGGCATTCCAAGGAGTGCCAGGAGGCCCCGCCATGCCTGCTTCAAGCCCAGGAACTCGAGGTAATCGCTCTGGAAGAACGCGACATAGAGGAGCGCAATGGACCCGAGATGGAGGACGGTGATTGCTTGCCAGAGCCAGTCGGGATAGACGATCAGCCAGATATCGTTTTCAGTATGCCGGGCCCAGTGGAGCGTCGCCACGCCGTAATAGAGCGCCACGAAGCTCAGGGAGCAATAGACGAGGCGCCAGAGGTGCTCGACGAAAAACGGGCTCGTCCAATGGGCGAGCGCATTCTTGAACGGCTCCCGCGCCCCGATCGAATGGAGAAGAGCGAACAGGCCAAACGCGACGAACGAAGACCCGTAGTCTCCAAGGAGCGAGACCACCGTCACGGGAGGCGCGGCGGCGAGGGCCGCCTCAGCTCTTCTTCTGCGCCGATTGGTAGGCCTCGATGGCCTTCTTCAGGTCGTCGTACTCCGCGCAGCCCCCCGGGCAGATGCTCTGGAGCTTCGCAAGACGCTCCCGGGCCTTTTCCAGCTCCCCAGTCTTAAGATACAGCTCGCCCAGATACTCGTTGGCTCCCCGATGATCCGGGTTGATAGCCAGCGCTTTCTGATACGCGGTCAGAGATGGGTCGAACTGCTGCAGTTTCCGGTGACTGAAGCCGATGTGGTTCCAGGCGTCCGCGTTGCGCGGGTCGGCCTGGACCACCTTCTGGAGCAGGGCCAAGGCGCGCTGGTAGTCGCCGGCCTGCACGGCCTTCACCCCGAGGTCGTAGTCGCTTGGTTGAGCCCTCGGGAGGGCCGGTGGCCGGGACGTGCTGCTCGAGCCTGCCGCCATGGCGGGGGGGACAAGGGCCAGAGTCAAGACGACGGCCAAAAGAGGCTTGCTCACCATGGGATCTCTCCTGTGATCTCTATCCAGCCGCCGTCACGGCGAGGTCTGGGGAAGGGAAGGAAAGTTAAAAATCTACAGTTGGAAATTCTCTGTGTCAATGCGCCACTTCTTCTCTCTGATTCTCGGTTAGAATGCGCCATCTCCGTAAGCCCCCCGTTTCGTAGGCGGTTTTGGTCATTATCGCTTTTTGTTATTCAACGACTTGCAGCGCTTGCCGTTCCGTCTACCAGTCTCGTCCTGTCACACTTACGGCACAGCAAACCGCACTTTGGGCTGCACCCGGTTTCCCGGACACTGGGTTAAGGTGCCATGATGCGCTGGGAGGTGTGCGATGGGAAGACGGGTATGCAGCCGGGAGTTCAAGCTGGAGGCGGTGAAGCTGGTGCAGGAACGCGGGATGGGGCTGGGGCAAGCGGCGCGCGATCGGGAGTCGGCCCAGCGCGATTCCACCCCAACGAGGAGTTCGGCATGAAAGCGCCGTCGTTTGCCTATGTCAGGGCCCGCTCGTTGTCCGAAGTGTTCGAATTGCTCGAGGCCCACGGCGAGGGCGCGAAGCTGCTCGCCGGCGGGCAGAGCCTGCTCGCGACGCTCAATCTGCGGCTGTCCTCGCCCGAGGTGCTGATCGACATCACGCAGGTCCCGGGGCTTTCCGGCATCAGGGTCGCCGACAGCAAGGTGCACATCGGTGCGCTCACGACCCACGCAGAGGTCGAGCGTTCTCCGGAAATCGCAAAAAACCTGCCGCTGCTTGCGCTGGCCGCTCCCCACATCGCGCACGTCGCCATCCGCAACGTCGGCACGTTCGGCGGCAGCATCGCCATGGCCGACCCCGCGGCGGAATGGCCCGCCTGCTGTGTCGCGCTGGATGCCGAGTTCGTCATCGCGAGCAAAACGGGCAGCCGCCGTGCGAGGGCGCGGGATTTCTTTCAGGAGCTCTACGCGACCGAACTGCGCCCGAACGAGGTGCTGACGGCTATCGAAATCCCGATCCCGGGACCGCAATACCGCAGTGCGTTCCTCGAGCTCGCACACCGGCGCGGCGATTATGCGATCGTCGGCGTTGCCGCGACGGCGAAGCACACGAAAGGCGCTCTTTCCGACGTGCGGCTTGCGTACCTAGGTGCCGGCCAGACGCCGGTCCTCGCCCGGAGCGCGATGGCCGCGGTGGAGGGCAGGCGACCGTCATCCGAGATCATCGCAACGGCCGCAGCGGCGCTCGCCGGCGACCTCGATCCCAACGGCGACATCCATTCGACCGTGGCCACCAAGATGCACCTCGCGCGCGTGCTCACCGGCCGCGC
>JAHFRO010000158.1:2562-5627 GCA_023266245.1 Betaproteobacteria bacterium
ATTCCGGCGCGCCAGCACGTCATAGACTTCCTGCGCGAGGAACTGGGCCTGACCGGATCGCACGTGGGTTGCGAGCACGGCGTGTGCGGCGCCTGCACCGTACGAGTTGACGGCAAGATCGTGCGCGGCTGCCTGATGCTCGCGGTGCAGGCCGGCGGCAGGAAAGTGGACACGATCGAAGGGCTGTCCGATTCGGGCGAACTGGCCGAGCTTCAGGAAGCGTTTCACCTGCGCAATGCGCTCCAGTGCGGCTTTTGCACGCCCGGCATGTTGATCGCCGCCCACGACCTGGTCACGAATCGTCCCGACGCCACGCGCGAGCAGATCCGCGAGCACCTGTCGGGGAATTACTGCCGCTGCACCGGTTACCACGCGATCATCGATGCGATCGAGGCCGTTCTCATCGCGCGCCGCAGGAAAGGAACAGCATGAACGCCCGCGCCGAGCTGCCCATCGTCATCGCTCCTGGCCAGAGGACCGAGGTCGGCTACATCGGACAAATCGTGCCGCGCCCGAACGCCAGGCGCCTGCTGCAGGGACGCGGCGTCTTTGTGGACGACTTGCGGTTCCCGCGCCTCGCGCACGTGGTTTTTTTCCGCAGCCCGCATGCTCACGCCCGGATCAAAAAGCTCGATTTCTCCAAGGCGCGAAACATGCCCGGCGTCATCGCGATCGTGGACGGCCGGGCGGTCGCCGAGTATTGCAAGCCATGGGTCGCGGTGCTCGGCCACCTGAAAGGCATCAAGTCCCCGCCGCAACACGCGATCGCGATCGAGCGCGCCTGCTGGGCGGGCGAGGCAGTCGCGGCGGTCGTCGCCGAAAGCCGTGCACAGGCCGAGGACGCGCTCGAGCACATCGAGGCCGAATGGGAAACGCTTCCGATCGTGGTGGACATGGAGGACGCGCTCGCCGGACGCTACGTGATCCACCCCGAGTTCGAGGACAACATCTGCTTCAAGCGCGAGCTCGACACCGGCGAGGTTGATGCGGCATTCGCCAAGGCCGACGTTGTCGTCGAAGAGACTTTTGAATTCGGCCGCCACACCGGTGTCACGCTCGAGGGCCGCTCGCTGCTTGCGGACTACAACGCCGCCGAACATACGCTCACCGTGTACCATTCGACGCAGGCGCCGCACATGATGCAGGACATCCTGTCGCGGCATCTCGACATCCCTGAAGCCAACGTGCGTGTGATCGCGAAGGACGTCGGCGGCTCCTACGGCATCAAGGTGCACGTTTATCCCGACGAGATGGCGACCGCTGCGCTGTCGGTGATGCTGCGTCGCCCGGTGAAATTCGTCGCCGACCGCCTCGAGTCTTTCCTCACCGACATTCACGCGCGCGAGCACAAAGCGAAGATACGGCTTGCGTGCACTAAGGACGGCGAAATTCTCGCCTTCGACTTGGACGACCTCACCGCAATCGGACCCTACTCGGTCTACCCGCGCACCAGCGGCATCGAGGGCAACCAGGTCGTGAATCTGACGGGCGGCCCCTACAAGCACAAGCAATACCGCGCCAAGATGAATGTGGTGTTCACCAACAAGAATGTGACCTGCCAGTACCGTGCGGTCGGCCACCCGATCGCGGTGGCTTTGACCGAGGGCATCGTCGATCTCGCCGCGGAGAAGCTCGGCATGGATCCGGTGGAATTCCGTCGCCGCAATCTGATTCCCGACGACGCCTACCCGTATACGTCCGCGTCAGGCATGAAGTTTGAAAAGCTCTCGCATGAACAAGCGCTGAAGAAGCTGCTCGAACTGATGGACTACGACAAGCTGCGCGCCGAACAGGCCGAACTGCGGAAGAAAGGCGTGCACCGCGGCATCGGCATCGCGGCGATGATCGAAGTCACCAACCCCTCCCCTGCATTCTACGGCGTGGGCGGCGCGCGCATCTCGTCGCAGGACGGCGCCACGCTACGCCTCGAGCCGACCGGCATGGTGACATGCATGGTCAGCGTGACCGAGCAAGGCCAGGGAACCGAAGGCATCTTCGCACAAATCGCTGCGACGGCAGTCGGCGTGTCGATCGACCGGGTGCGCATCGTGACCGGCGACACCGGCGTCACGCCGTATGGCGGCGGTACCTGGGCGTCGCGCGGCGCGGGCATCGGCGGCGAAGCGGTATTGCAAGCAGGCAAGGTGCTGCGCGCGAACATCCTCGAAGTGGCCGCCGCGATCCTGCAATCGAGCGGCGAGATGCTCGACGTGCGCAACGACAACGTCGTGGACACGCGCACCGGCGAGGTCAAGCTGAGTCTCACCGAGCTCGGACGCGTCGCCTATTTCCGCCCCGACACGTTGCCCATGAATTTCCAGTCCGAGCTGATGGTGACGCGCCACTATACACCGCGCAGCTACGGCTTCGCGTTCACCAACGGCTTCCAGGCGTCGCTGGTGGAAGTGGACGTCGACACCGGTTTCGTGAAGCTGCTCAAGCACTGGTGCGTCGAGGACTGCGGCACCATCATCAATCCACTGCTCGTCGACGAGCAGATCCGCGGTGGCGTGGTGCAAGGCATCGGGGCGGCGCTGCTCGAGGAGTGCGTCTACAGCCCCGAGGGCCAGCTGCTTAACGCCAACATGGCCGACTATCTGGTGCCGATGGCGGGCGAGATGCCTGATATCGTCATTGGCCACGTGGTGACGCCGACCGGCACCTCGGAGCTGGGGGCGAAAGGCGCGGGCGAGGCTGGCACCGCCGGCGCGCCCGCGGCGGTCATGAACGCGATCAACGACGCGCTGCGCCCGCTCGGCGCGCGCGTCGCGGCGCAGCCGTTCACCCCCGAGCGTATCCTGAAGGCATTGGGCAAAGTCTAGACACCGCTCGATTTGTCTGCAACCGGGCCCAGGAGGAGGATGAGGCAATGACGGTTCGTTCCCTTCAACACATCGCACTGACGGTGCCGGATGTCGTTGTCGGCAAGAACTTCTATACCGATTTCGGGCTGGAGGGGCGCGAAGACGGCAACCGGGTCGTCATGCGCTGTTACGGCCGTGACCAGGACCAGGTGGTGCTCGTCGAAGGACGGAAGAAGCGGATGCACCATATCTGCTTCGGGG
>JAHFRO010000159.1 GCA_023266245.1 Betaproteobacteria bacterium
CCGTCACCCTTATCAACAACACTCAACACCCAAGAAACCGCAGATGAACGCAGATGAACGCCGACAAAACCCGTGAGTGGTGAATGGTAAGTGGTGAATGGAAAAAAAGCGCGGCACATGCCGCCGCGGGAGCTGCGTCGTAGATGCGGCGCGGCGCCGGGTGTGCCGTGGATGAATGCGCTGGTGTCGAGCGGGCTTGCGCTCGGGTATGGGACCGGGCCCACGCGCAGGCGTATAAGGCAGCAGTGTATTTGTTGCGACGGGCGGTGAATCTACATCGGATAAACGGGGTCGGAGTCGATTATCCACGA
This sequence comes from Betaproteobacteria bacterium, assembly GCA_023266245.1. Taxonomy (GTDB): domain Bacteria; phylum Pseudomonadota; class Gammaproteobacteria; order Burkholderiales; family SG8-41; genus SG8-41. Next base: position 312 of record JAHFRO010000159.1, read on the forward strand.
TTCCCAGGATGAACGCATGACCCCCTTATCGTATTCGCTCCGGCCCGGCTTTCCCCATTCGGAGCGCTGGTTGTCTACTCCGCGCGGATTCCCGCGTCGCGGATCACCTTGCCCAGGCGAGCGATGTCGCTCTTGATGAGCGCGCCGAACTCGTCGGAGGAACTGCCGACCACGTCGAAGCCGAACGCGGAGAGGCGCTCGCGCGTTTCCGGCAGGTGGCTGATGCGCACCACTTCGGCGTGGATGCGTGAGATGATTTCCGGCGGCGTGCCCACGGGCGCGAGGAACCCGGTCCACGAATCGAACTCGTAGCCCGGCACAGCCGCTTCCGCGATGGTCGGGATATCCGGCGTGGCGCTCGTGCGCCTGGCGCCGCTGGTGGCGAGTATGCGCAGGTGGCCGGTTTTATGGTGCGGCATGGCGGTCACCACGCCGGCAGTCATCATCGGCACCTGCCCGGCGAGCACGTCGTTGAAGGCCGGGGTAAGCCCTTTGTAGGCGACGTGCACGATGTTGATGCCGGTCATGGCCTTCAGCAGCTCCATCGGGATGTGCTGCGCGCTGCCGACGCCGCCGGAGGCGTAGTTCAACTCGCCGGGGCGCTTTTTCGCCAGCGCGATCAGCTCTTTCACCGATCTGACGGGCAGGGAGGGATGCACCACCAGACAGTTGCTGATCGTTGCGGCGAGCGAGATCGGCACGAAATCCCGCAACACGTCGTACGGCAGCTTGGGGTAGAGATTCGGGTTGATCGCCAGCGTGGCGACATTGCCCATGTAGAGCGTGTAGCCGTCGGCCGGCGAGCGGGCGGCGATCTCCGTCCCGATGATGCCGTTCGCGCCGGTGCGGTTGTCGACCACCACCTGCTGGCCCCAACTCTCGGACATCCGCTGGCCGTAGAGCCTCGCCAGCACGTCCACCGCGCTGCCCGCGGCGAACGGCAACACGTAGCGGATGGATTTTGCCGGGTATCTCTGGGCGAGCGCGCCGCCCGGAACTGCCAACACGATGACGAGGACTGCTGCTGCCGACCAACGGATCTTCATCGCCGCCGCCCCCTTTTGTTTACGCTCACCGCCGATGCTAGCAGAGCGGTTCAGCCCGCCGCAACAGCAGCGCACCGCCGGGGTCAGTCGACACGGGCGCCCGACTGTTTGATGACTTTCGCCCACTTCTCGATTTCCGTTTTGATGTGGGAGGCGAATTGCTCGCGGGTGCTGCCCACCGACACACTGCCGCTGTTGACCAGGCGCTGCTTCATGTCCGGGTCCTGCATGACCTTCACGACGTGCGAGTTGAGCAGGTTCAGAATCCCTTCGGATGTTCCGGCGGGCGCCAGGACGCCATACCACTGGCTCGACTCGTAGCCTCGCAGCCCCGATTCCGCGACCGTGGGTGTATCGGGCATTGCCGCCAATCGGGACGCACTCGTCACGGCGAGCGCCTGCAGCCGGCCGGACTTGACGTGGGGCACCGCGGCGAGCGCGGCGAGAAACATGACGCTCACCTCGCCGCTCAGCAGGCCGGTCAGCGCCGGACCCGATCCCTTGTACGGCACGTGGACCATGTTGACTCCCGCCATGGACTTGAACAGCTCCGCGGCGAGGTGCGGCGTGCTTCCGTTGGCCGCCGAAGCGTAATGCACCTCCCCGGGCCGCGCCTTCGCGAGTGACACCAGCTGGGCGACCGACCTGGCCGGCAGCGACGGATGCACCACGAGGACGTTGGGCGCGAGGGCGAGCAGGCTGATGGGATCGAAGTCTTTCACCGGGTCGTAGCCGATCTTGCTGTACAGGCTCGGGTTGGTGACCAGGCCTGCGCCGGTGAGGAGCAGGGTGTAACCGTCCCTGGGCGACTTGGCGGCGATCTCGGTGCCGATGTTGCCGTTGGCGCCGCCGCGATTTTCGATGACGACGGGCTTGGCAATGCTCTCGGAAAGTTTCTGGCCGAGAATGCGGCCCATGCTGTCAACGCCGCCGCCGGCGGGGAAGGGCACGACCACGCGGACCGGCCCGGCGGGATAGCCTTGCGCAACCGCCTGGCCGCTCGAAGCCCCAGCGAGCGCCACACTACCTAACGCGATGAGAAACCGCCGATGTATGGGTTTCATGCTTCTTTCCTCGCTCGTGTTTTATTTTGAGCCGACGATCAACGCCGATAACCTCAATATCAAAAACACCAATGGACAGGATATTTCTTGTGTTTCCTGGTCTTGCGTCTTTGATCTGGATCCGCGTTTATCTGCGTTTATCTGCGGCTACGTCATGGTTTTGCGCCGGCACGCTGTAGCGCCGTCGCCAGCGCGCGATAGGCGAACTCCACCGCCATCTCACGCTTGTAGGATGCGGATCCGCGCACGTCCGACATGGGCTCGGCGAGCGTGCGCACGCCTTGCACGGCATCGCGCAGCATACCGTCGCTCAGGCGTTTTCCGACGAGCTGCTTCAGGTCGAGGATGATGGGTTTCCAGCTGACCGCGCCCACCACCACGCGCGCGCTGCCGCAGGTGCCGTCGGCGTTGAGGCTGACCGCGGCCGCGGTGTTCACGGTGGGGATTTCCAGGACGCCGCGCACCATGTATTTGTAGAAGCTCGAGCCGGTGCGCGCCGGCAGCGGGTCCACTTCGACGCTGACCACCATTTCGTCCTTGGCGAACCGGTTCTTGAACGCCTCTTCCAGCGTGACGGTTCGCCGCCCCTTGGGCCCGGCCACGGTCACGCGCGCCTTCAAGGCGAGGAGGGCGAGCGGCAAGTCGAATCCGCCGATCAGCGGGCCCACGCTGCCGCCTACCGAAAGCATGCGGCGGATCCGCGTATGTCCCACGGCCTCCATCGCGTCGTCGATCGCCCGCCAGCTTTTCTTGATGCGCTCGTCGTCATAGAACGCCTGCTGGCGCACCGCCGCGCCCGCGCGCAACACACCGCGCGCGTCGATGGACAGTTCGTTGAGCTCGGGAATGCGCGTGATCGCGATCAGGCGCTTCGCTTGCGGATAACCGGTGCGCTCGCGGCGCACCGCGTGCGACATGCCGCCCGCGACGAGCGCGGCTTCGCCGGCCGCGAGCTGCGACACCGCGTCCTCGACGCTGTTGGCGAAGACGAGCTCCGCATTGACGGGACGCGCGCCGGAAGGTTTGCCCGCGGTGAGCCGCGTCCAGACCCCGCCTTTGGGCGGCGCGGGAGGGGCCGATTTCTCCTGCGCGTAGAGTTCCGGATGCAGCGCGCGATGGATTTTCTCCGCCGTAATCGGCAGCTCAGTGATGCGCACCCCGACCGCGTCCGCAATCGCATTGGCGATCGCCGCGGGCACGGCATCGAGGCCGATCTCGCCCAGTCCCTTCGCGCCGTAGGGGCCGCTGGGTTCGTACGAGTCCGCGAAGGCGACGTGCAGCTTCGGCATCATCGCGGCGCTGGGGATGGGGTAATCCTTGAGTTGGGGGTCGGTCGGCGTGCCGTTGTACCAGTCGAAGTACTCGATCATGGCGAGCCCGATGCCCTGCGTCACCGCGCCCTGCACCTGGCCCTCGGCGGCCGCGGGGTGGATTACCGTGCCGCAATCAACCGTGGTGGCGATTTCGAGCAACGTGACTTGGCCGGTCGCGGGATCGACCTCGACTTCCGCCACGTTCACCGCGAAGTTGTACGCGCCCGACTCGTTGCCGTAGCGGCTGTGGTCGGGGAAATCCGACGGGTTGTCGAAGGTGCCGACGCCGATGATCGGCTGCCCGCCGCGCTTGTAGATGTTCGCGCGCACGACCGCCGCCACCGGCTTGAACCCGGTTTCCGGGCCGTTGCGCGGGCCGATCTGGCCGTTGATGATCGTGAGCTCCGTGGCGGGCAGCTTGAGCTGCTCCGCCGCCGCCTCGAGCAACTGCTTCGCTGCCGCCGCCGCGGCGTTCTTCACCGCGTTGCCCGCCACGTAGGTCAAGCGGCTCGCCAGCGCGCCCAGCGCGTGCGGCTGGACATCGGTGTCGGGGCGCGTGATGTCCACGTCCTCGTAGGGAAGGCTGAGCTCCTCCGCCGCGATCTGGCGCAGCACCGTCAGGTTGCCCTGGCCGATCTCGCCTTCGCCGGTGATGACGGTCGCGCGGCCGTCCTCGTTGATGCGGACCATGGCGGAGCTGCCGTCCCAGTCGCCGAAGCTGCGGCGGCCGTTGACGTGCATGCTGCAGCCGATGCCGAGCCCCCGGTTAGGCTTGCGGTTCGCGCGCTTCTCGCGCCAGCCGATCATTCCGGTCGCCTTGTCGATGCACTGCTTGAGCTCGCAGCTCGTGATCTTGTGGTTGTGCGGTGAGACGTCGCCCGGATCCACCGCGTTCATGCGCAGTAGGTCTACGATGTCGATGCCGAGCTTCTCCGCGGCGAGGTCCCACGCCTGCTCCACCGCCCAGTCCGCGGAGGGGTTGCCGAATCCGCGGAACGCGCCGGTGGGCACCAGGTTGGTGTAAACGAGGGTGGAATCCGCGCGCACGGCGGGATACTTGTAGAGCGCGTCGTGTCGCACCGTCGCCGCGCCGAGGATCGCCTGCGACTTGCCGGTATAGGCGCCGTTGTCGGCCCATATCTTGATTTCCTTCGCCCGCACGCGCCCGTCGCTCGAGAAGCCGAGCCGAACCCAGTAGCGCATCGGCATGCGCGGGTGGCTCGCGAGGAACTCCTCCTCGCGGGTGTGGATGAGCTTCACCGGGCGGCCGCTCTTCCGCGCCAGGATCGCGCAGATCACCGAGGCATTGTCGTCGCCGGACTTGCCGCCGAAGCCGCCGCCGACCTCGGTCTGGATCACGCGCACCTGGCCCTCGGGCACGCCGAGCGCCGTCGAATAGCGGCCGCGCGCAAGAAACGGGGTCTGCGTGTTGCACCACATCGTCACGCGGCCGTTGGCCCAGCTCGCGACGCAGCCGATGGTCTCGAGCGCCGTGTGCCATTGGCGCGCGCTTTCCCAGGTGCCCTCGACGACGATGTCGCTCGCCTTGAATCCCGCATCCACGTCGCCGCGCTCGAAACCGAAGTGATGCGCGACGTTGCCGGCCGCGTCCTCGTGCACCAGCGGCGCTCCCGGCGCGAGAGCCTGGTCGATGGAGAGCACGGCTGGAAGCACCTCGTATTCGACGACGATGCGGTCCACCGCCGCGCGCGCGAGAGCGGGATCCGTGGCGGCGACTGCCGCGACTTCGTCGCCGACATAGCGCGCCTTCTCTATCGCGAGCGGATAGAGATCGGGCCGAAACGCGCCCCACTTGCGTTTTGCCGTGTCGGCGCCGGTCACGACCGCCTTGACGCCGGGCATGGCT
>JAHFRO010000049.1:0-4082 GCA_023266245.1 Betaproteobacteria bacterium
CATCGCTGAAGTCGCGCGCGGACTGGGGCTCGCCACGGTGATCGTGACCGAAGCCGGCGACGAAGGGATCCTCACCGCGCTGATTGATTACTTCGGCGCAGCGGGGTGAGTCGTAAGGGGTGATGGGCGATGCGAAATGATGAATGATCTTTGCACTCATCATTCTGCACTCATCACTCCGCGTTGGCGCCTCACTCTGTTGCGGCACCCAAACCCAGCCCGCATACTAACGGCTGAGCCGGCCTCGCCTCTCGCATGAACCACTCCCCCCAGGACAGCCCGCCGCCCGCCGCCGCTCCCGAGCCCGCCGCGCCCGCCGCTTCCGCACCGCGCGCTCCCGAACCCGCTCCGTTGCGGCGCAAACCCGGCTCGGCGGCGTGGATCGCTGTGCTCGCCGTGATGTTGTTCGCGTGGCAGTGGTACGACAACCGCAGCGAGATCGGCGCGCTGCGCCAGGATCTGGCCAGGAAGCTCGCCGATTCCGACACGCAGAACAAGGAAAGCCGCCTGGTCGCGGAACAGGTGCGCGAAGCGGTGGCCGAGGCGCAGGTCAAGCTCGGCGTGCTGGAGAGCCGGCTCGCCGAATCGCAGAACCAGCAGATCGCGCTCGAGGCGCTGTATCAGGAACTGTCGCGCAACCGCGACGAATGGGCGTACGCCGAGATCGAACAGTCGCTGCTGATCGCAAGCCAGCAGCTGCAGCTCGCCGGCAACGTCAAGGCGGCGCTGAACGCGTTGCAGACGGCGGACGCACGGTTGCAACGCCTGCAGCGGCCACAGTTGACGGGCCTGCGCAAGGCGATCAACCGCGACATCGAGCGGCTCAAGGCGCTGCCGCACGTGGACACGGTGGCCATCAGCGTGCGGCTCGACAGCTTGATCGCGCAGGTTGACGGCCTGCCGCTGGCGATGGAAGTGCGGCCGCAGCCGGCAGCGCCGGCCGCGGCGGCGAAGGAGGCGGAAGACAACCTGTGGATGCGCTTCTGGCGCGACACCTGGGCGGAACTGAGGCAGCTCGTGCGCGTGCAGCAGATGGACAAGGCCGACGTTCCCCTGCTGGCGCCCTCCCAGACGTTCTTCCTGCGCGAGAACCTGAAGCTGCGGCTGATCGGCGCGCGGCTGGCTCTGCTTGCGCGCGACGCGACGAGCTACAAGGCGGATCTCAAGGCGGCGCGTGGCTGGCTCGGCCGCTACTACGACACGCGCAACAACAACGTCACGCATGCGCTGGCGCTGCTGCGCACCCTGCACGAGGCCGAGGTCAGCATCGAGGTGCCGGATATCACCGCCACGCTGGAGGCGATGCGCAGCCACCGGCTCTCCCGCGAGCGCGGCGGCCGCTGAGGCGGTGCGGCGATGAGAGCGCTCATCTGGATCGTCGCCATCGTCGCGCTCGCGGTGGGACTCACGCTCGCCGCGCGCTACAACACCGGCTACGCGCTGCTGGTACTGCCGCCGTACCGCGTCGAGCTCTCGCTCAACCTGCTACTGGTGCTGCTCGCCGCAGCATTCGCCGTCGGCTACGCGCTGGTGCGCGTCATTTCGGCCACGGTGCGCCTGCCGCGGCAGGTGCGCGATTACCGCCTGTCGCGCCGCCGCGAGAAAGCCAGGACATCGCTGCTCGAGGCCCTGCACGAGTACTTCGCCGGGCGCTACGGCCGGGCCGAAAAAGCGGCGGCGAGCTCCCTCGAGCTGGGCGAGCACGTGGGCTTGAGCGCGGTGCTGGCGGCGCGCGCCGCGCACGAGCTGCGCGCCCATGAGCGCCGCGACGCCTATCTCGCGCAAGCCGCAGCGGCCGCCTCCGGCGACGAAGTGGTGCGGGTGGTGACGGAAGCGGAACTGCTGCTGGATGAGCGCCGCTTCCAGGAAGCGCTCAACCTGCTCAAGCAGTTGCCGCGCAAGCACACTGCGGCGTTGCGGCTCGAGCTCAAGGCCCATCAGCAGGCGCGCAACTGGGAACAGGTGCTGGCGCTCACGGCGCAGCTCGAGAAGCGCAACGTGTTCGATGCCATTCAGGCGGCGCAGATCCGCCGCTACGCGCTCGCCGAAAACCTCAAGCGCAAGGCGCTCGATTCACGCGCCCTGGAGGAGGCATGGCAGAAAGTGCCGCCGCACGAGCGCACCGACAGCCGCGTCGCCGCCGCCGCCGCACAGTGCTTCATCGCCCTGGGCGGCTGCGACCAGGCGCACCGCATCGTCGAGGAGGCGCTCGAGGCGAACTGGGACAGCGAGCTCACCGGCCTCTACGCCGAATGTGAGGGCGGCGACACGCTCAAGCGCATCGAGCGCGCGGAGGACTGGCTGAAGTCGCATGCCAGCGACGCGGTGCTGCTGCTGACGCTGGGGAGGCTTTGCGCCCAGCAGGAGCTGTGGGGCAAGGCGCAGAGCTATCTCGAGGCGAGCATCGCGATCGAGCCGACCTACTCCGCCCATCTCGCGCTCGCCCGGCTGCAGGAGAGGCTGGGCAACGCGGACGCCGTGCGCCGCCACTACCGCGAAAGCCTCGAGCTCGCGCTCGCACAGCTGCGCACCGTGACCGGCGGCCGGCGCCGCACCCCTGTCTAGCCTGCCGGCGTGGCCGGTGTCAAGGAGTCGCGCCGCACCGCATCCAACGGCACCGGCGCGCCGTATAGCGATTCATTCGGGAGAGGACGCCCGATTGTGTTAGATTCGAGAGAGAAACTCCCATGGCGAATGGTCCGGCAGATTCTCGGGTAATCAAGGTCCACCCGCTGGTGGTGCGGATCACGCACTGGATCAACGTCGTGGCGATCCTGATCATGGTGCTCTCCGGCTGGCGTATCTACAACGCCTCGCCCCTCTTCGGTTTCAAGTTCCCCAACGAATGGACGCTGGGCGGCTGGCTCGCCGGGGCGCTGCAGTGGCACTTTGCGGCGATGTGGCTGCTCGCCATCAACGGGCTGGTTTATGTCGGCTACGGCATCCTGTCGGGGCACTTCAAGCGCAAGATGCTGCCGGTCAGTCCAAGCGCGGTGCTGCATGACATCGGAGAAGCTCTGCGCGGCAAGCTCGCGCACGACGACCTCACGATCTACAACGCCGCGCAGCGCGCCGCCTATCTGGGAGCGATCGTGCTGGGGGTGATCCTCGTATTGTCCGGGCTGGCGATCTGGAAACCGGTGCAGTTCCATGAGCTCGCGGTGCTGATGGGCGACTACGAGGGCGCGCGCTTCGTGCATTTCTTCGCGATGGCGGCGCTCGTGTTCTTCGTACTGGTGCACGTCGTCATGGTCGCGTTGGTGCCGCGCTCGTTCCCGACGATGATCACCGGGCGCACGCGCGCGCCGTCCGCCGCCAAAGGAGAGTGACATGAAAGGCCTGTTCGGCATGAGAGAGAGCCTCAAGGAATACTCGCGGCCGCAGATCGAGAGAATCGAGCGGCGACTGTTCCTGAAACAGGGATTGAGCCTCGGCGCGCTGACGCTGCTCTCCGGCTGCAACGTGACGGACGCGGAATCGGTGCAGAAAGTGCTGTGGAGCATGTCGCGCTGGAACGACCGCGTGGAGGGATGGATCTTCGATCCCAACCAGCTCGCGCCGGAATTTCCCGAGAGCGCGATCACCAACCCGTTCCCGTTCAACGCCTTCTACAGCGAGGACGAGGTGCCCAGGGTCGATGCCACGAGCTACCAGCTCGAAGTTTCAGGTTTGGTACGCGAGAAGAGGCCGTGGACGCTGCCCGAGCTCTACGCGCTGCCGCAGATCACGCAGGTGACGCGCCACATCTGCGTCGAGGGCTGGAGCGCGATCGGCAAATGGAGCGGCGTGCGCTTCCGCGACTTCCTCGAGCGCATCGGCGCCGATCTCACGGCGAAGTATGTCGGGTTCAGGTGCGCCGACAACTACTCCACGAGCATCGACATGCCAACGGCGCTGCATCCCCAGACGCAGCTCACGTTGCGCTTCGCCGATCAGATCCTGCCGCCGCAGTACGGCTTCCCGATGAAGCTCCGGATCCCGACCAAGCTCGGGTTCAAGAATCCCAAGCACATCGTCGCGCTGTTCGTGACCAACGAGTATCCCGGCGGTTACTGGGAGGACCAGGGCTACCACTGGTTCAG
>JAHFRO010000049.1:4182-6227 GCA_023266245.1 Betaproteobacteria bacterium
GCGCCCATTCCCGACGTGCAGCGCGTGCTCGATCATGGCCTTGATCGGCGCGAATCCGGTGCCGCTCGCGAGGAGGATGATGGGCTTGCTGCTTTCCTCGCGCAGGAAGAAGATGCCGAACGGCCCCTCGAAGCGCAGGATGTCCCTCTCCTTCATCCTGGTGAAGACGTGCTCGCTGAAAGGGCCGCCGTAGTTCCGGAGATGCAGCTGCAGGAACGCGTCGTCGTGCGGCGCGTTCGCCATCGAGAAGCTGCGGCGGATGCGGTTCGCCAGCATGAGGTCGACGTACTGGCCGGCGAGAAACTGCAGCCGCTCGTTGGCGGGAAGCTTGAGGTGCAGGACCATCACATCGGGCGCGGCGCGCTCCATTTTGTGCACGCGGGCGGGCAGCCGCTTGATCTGGATGTCCTTGACCGCGTCGATCTCGCGGCACTCGACCACGATGTCGGTGAGCGGGCGGGCCTGGCAGAACAGCGCCATGCCGGCGTGCTTTTCGGCGTCGGGCAGGGCGTGCTCCTGGTACTTGCCGTAGTCCACCTCGCCCTCGAGCAGCTTGCCCTTGCAGGTGCCGCAGGCGCCGTTGCGGCAGCCGTAGGCGATGACGTGACCCTCGCGCAGCGCGGCATCGAGCACGGTTTCATCGTCGTTGACGGTGAACGCATGGTTGCTCGGTTTGATCGTGACCCGATGCGGCATGCCAAATACAGAGAAGCGTGACTGGTGACTGGTGACTCGTAAGCGAGACTAGGGACTCGGGGCTCGGCACTCGTAACCGGGCAGCCAGGTGATTCGTAGGTTCCGCCTCTCGTCTCTCCCGCCCTTATCTGCGGTTCCTTATCGGGCTTTGGGTCCGGGGGGCCACTTCAAGCTAAAATTCGGTTATGAGACGCCTGCTCATTGTCGGTTGCGGCGATATCGCGCAGCGCATGGTCCCGCTGCTGCGCGGCCGCTATCGCATCTATGCTCTGTCACGCGACCCGCGGCGCTTCGCGGCGCTGCGCGCGCTCGGCGTGACCCCGATCCGGGGGGATCTCGACGCACCCGGCTCGCTCGCGGCGCTCGCCGGACTCGCTCATGACGTCGTGCATTTTGCCCCGCCGCCCGATCGCGGCGTGCGCGACACACGCACCGCCCGCCTGATCGCGGCGCTGGCAAGGGGCAGCAGTCTACCACAGCAACTGGTCTATATCAGCACGAGCGGCGTCTACGGTGACTGCCGCGGGGAACTCGTAGCGGAAACGCGGCCGCCGCGTCCGAAGACCGAGCGCGCGCGGCGCCGGGCCGACGCCGAGCGGCAGCTGCGCGAGTGGGGAAGAAGGAGCGGCGTGCGCGTGGCGATCCTGCGCGTGCCGGGGATCTATGCCGCCGACCGCCTGCCGCTCGCGCGCCTGACGCGCGGCACGCCGGCACTGGCGCCGGAGGAGGACGCCTACGTCAATCACGTCCACGCCGAGGATCTCGCGCGCATCGTGGTGGCGGCGTTGCATCGCGGCGGTCCCGGCCGCATGTACAACGCCGCCGACGACGCGCCGATCCGCATGGGCGACTACTTCGATCTGGTGGCCGAGCACTTCGGGCTGCCGCGGCCGCCGCGCGTCACCCGCGCCGAGGCGGGCCGGGTGATTCCGCACCAGCTGCTCTCGTTCATGGACGAGTCGCGGCGTCTCATCAATCGCCGGCTCAAGCAGGAGCTGCGGTTGAGGCTGCGCTATCCCACCGTGCGCCACGGCATCGCCGCGGCGCATGAGGCAAGAGAGGCGAGAGGAGAGAGGAGAAAGGTGTGAGCGCGCAGGATTCGGGCTCCAGGTTTCGGGATCCGGGGGTTTCGAGCCCCGAGTCCCTAGCCCCGAGTCCCGATTTTCCAGTCACCAGTCACCAGTCAGGCCGTTTTTATGGATGATGCGATCGTCGTGCTCACCAACCTTCCCGATCGCGCCGCGGCGCTGAAGCTCGCCCAGGAGCTCGTCACGCGCAGGCTGGCGGCGTGCGTCAACGTGCTTCCCGAGTGCACTTCGGTCTACCGCTGGAAAGGCAGCGTCGAGAAC
>JAHFRO010000049.1:6327-16347 GCA_023266245.1 Betaproteobacteria bacterium
CTGCTCGAGCCGGGACAGGCGTTCCGCTTCGCGGCGCGGGTCAAGGACGCGCGCTCGATCGAGGTGAGCTACCAGATCGCGCCCGGCTATTACCTGTACCGCGACAAGTTCCGCTTCGCCGCGGCGCCGGCGGACGTGAAACTGGGCGCGCCGCGGCTGCCGCCGGGGAAAATGAAGCGCGACGAGTTCTTCGGCGAGGTCGAAACCTACCGCGGCGATCTCAGCATCGTGCTGCCGTTCAGGCTCGACGGCACGAACGTGCCTGCAATCACGCTCACCGCGATCTCGCAAGGTTGCGCCGACATCGGCGTGTGCTATACGCCGCAGGAGCAGAAGGCCGAGCTCAAGCTCGCCGCGCTCGCCACGGGCGCGACGCAGACCGACGCGCCGGTTGCACTGTTCGGCGGCGCCGCCACTGCCGCGGCGGATGACACGCGCATTGCTGCGCTGTTCGCAAGCGGCTTCTGGCTGGTGGTGGCGAGCTTCTTCGGCTTCGGGCTGCTGCTCTCGTTCACGCCGTGCGTGCTGCCGATGGTGCCGATACTCTCCGGCATCATCGTCAGTGGCGGGCACCCGCTCACCAAGGCGCGCGGCTTGCTGCTGTCTTCTGCGTACGTGCTCGGCATGGCGCTCACCTATGCCACCGCCGGCGTTGCTGCCGGGCTCTCCGGAGCGATGTTGTCCGCCGCGCTGCAAAACCCGTGGGTGCTGGGGGGGTTCGCCGCGGTGTTCGTCGCGCTCGCGCTCGCGATGTTCGGTTTCTACGAGCTGCAGCTGCCGGTGGCGCTGCAAAGCAGGATCGCCGATGCGACCCATCGCTTCCATGGCGGGCACGCGACCGGCGTGTTCGCGATGGGCGTGCTCTCGGCCCTGATCGTCGGGCCGTGCGTGGCGGCGCCGCTCGCCGGCGCGCTGCTCTACATCAGCCAGAGCCGCGATGTCGTGCTGGGCGGCGCGGCGCTGTTCGCCATGGCGCTCGGCATGGGCGCGCCGCTGCTCGTGGTGGGCGCCTCCGCCGGCGCGCTGATGCCCAAGGCCGGGCCGTGGATGGAAACGGTGAAGCGCTTCTGCGGCGTGCTGCTGCTCGGGGTGGCGATTTATCTCGTCTCACCGCTCATCCCCGTCGTGGCGCAGATGCTGGCGTGGGCGGCGCTGCTCATCCTCACCGCGATTTACCTGCACGCCACCGATCCGCTGCCGGCCAACGCGCACGGCTTCCAGAGGCTCAGCAAGGGTATCGGGGTGATGGCATTGGTGGCCGGCGTCGCGTTCCTGATCGGAGCGCTTTCCGGCAGCCGCGACCTGCTGCAGCCGCTCTCGGGGCTGCGCCTGAGCCAGGGCGCGGCGGATTCGGTCGCCACGCCCTTCCAACGGGTCAGCAACCTGGCCGAGCTCGAGGCGCGCATCGCCGCGACAGCGGGCAGGCCGGTGATGCTCGATTTCTATGCCGACTGGTGCGTTTCGTGCAAGGAGATGGAGCGCTACACCTTCAGCGACGAGCGGGTCAGGGCCCGGTTTCGCGACATGGTGCTGCTGCAGGCCGACGTGACCGCCAACAACGCCGAGCACGCCGCGCTGCTCAAGGGCTTTCGCCTGTTCGGCCCGCCCGGCATCATCTTCTTCGATCGCGGCGGGCGCGAGATCCAGGGCCTGCGCGTGATCGGTTTCCAGCCCGCCGACAAGTTCGTGGCGGTGCTGGACGAAGTGCTGAGTTTCCGGTGAGGAAAGCGCGCGCCATCGCGCTGTTCGCCGTGGTGGCGATCGTTTCCGCCGCCGCCGGCTATGCCTTCAACCTGTGGTCGCGGAGCGGCGGCGCCGATCAGGCGCAGGCCGGCAATCCCAAGGCGGCCGCCGCGGCGATGTTCGCCGCCCGGCTCACCGACCTGCAGGGCGGCGTCCAGACGCTCGAGCAGTGGCGCGGCCGCGTGCTGGTGGTCAACTTCTGGGCCACCTGGTGCAGCCCTTGCCGTGAGGAGATCCCCCTATTCGTCAGGATGCAGGAGCGCTACCGCGCCCAGGGCCTGCAGTTTGTCGGCATCGCCATCGACCGGCCGGACCAGGTGGCCGAGTTCGCCCGCGAGTTCCGTATCAACTACCCGGTGCTGCTGGGCGGGCTGGAGACCATGGAACTGCTGCGACTATCCGGCTACCGCGCCGGGGTCTTGCCCTACACCTTGGTGATCGACCGTGCCGGCAACATCGCCAGCCACGAGATCGGTGGCCTCAAGGAGGCGCGATTGGATAGCATTATCCGCCCTCTGCTTTGACCGCATCCTCCCCTAACTCGCGCTCAAAATCGCTCAATTTCGTCGAAAAGTCAGAGTAAGGGCTAACTTGAATCACGTCCTCCTGACCCTGGGAACAGGCTAAACCGGCTGCTGAGGCAGTCTTTTGGCGGGGGAGGCTACTGCCAGAGAGCAGGGTCCAAACGACACTGATTTTGCGGGGATTTTTAGCGATTTCTGCGCCAACTTCGCCAAATTACTGGACAAAATACATTAATTTGCGGTAACTTGCCGACTTCGTGCAGCATCCACGGTTTGCCCGGTTTCGGCTGGCACTGACCGTGAACAATCTCACGGTTCAGCATGGCCGGCGCCAAACACATCCTGGTCATCAACGGCCCCAACCTCAATCTTCTGGGATCGCGCGAAACCGAGTTCTACGGTAAGGACACCCTGGAGGCGATCAACGCCCGGCTTGCCAAACGCGCCGGGGAAGGAGGGGCGCGGCTCGCCACCTACCAGAGCAATTCCGAAGCCGAGCTGGTGGAGCGCATCCAGCAGGCGCGCAGGGAGGGGGTGGACTTCATCCTCATCAACCCGGCGGCTTACACCCATACCAGCGTGGCGATGCGCGATGCGCTGGCGGCGGTGGGCATCCCCTTCGTCGAAGTGCACCTGTCCAACGTGTTCGCGCGCGAATCCTTCCGCCGCGAATCGTATTTCACCGACATCGCAGTCGGCATCATCAGCGGGCTCGGCGCCAGTGGCTACGAACTCGCCCTGGAGTTCGCGCTGCAGTACTCGGGGAAGCGCTGACATGGACCTACGCAAGCTCAAGACGCTGATCGATCTGGTGCAGCAGTCGGGGATCGCGGAACTCGAGATCACCGAAGGCGAAGAGAAAGTGCGCATCAGCCGGGGCGTGCCGGCGGGGACGCCCCACGCGGCGCCCGCTCCCCAGGTGGTGACGCTGCCATCGGCGGGGCCGGCGTCGGCCGCTCCGGCTAAGCCGGCCGCTTCTGCGGAAGGCGAGGCGGCGCTGCCCGAAGGGCACGTCATCCGCTCGCCCATGGTCGGCACCTTCTATCGTACCTCCGCCCCCGGAGCCAAGCCGTTCGTCGAAGTAGGGCAGGCGGTCAAGACGGGCGACACCCTGTGCATCATCGAGGCGATGAAGCTCCTGAACGAGATCGAAGCCGACCAGGAGGGTGTGATCAAGGCGATCCTGCTGGAGAACGGCCAGCCGGTGGAATACGGCGAGCCGCTGTTCATCCTCGGGTGAAGACGCTGACCACAGAGGCACGGAGACACAGAGTTTCTCGGTTGGCTTACGAACTCCTGAGCAGTCGCACCGCGTTCAATGGCTTCGTTTCCGTCGAACCGGGTTTCCTGCAAGTGGGTATCACTCCGTGCCTCTGTGTCTCTGTGGTGAAACATGTTTGAAAAAATCCTGATCGCGAACCGCGGCGAAGTCGCCCTGCGCATACAGCGCACCTGCCGCGAACTCGGCATCAAGACCGTGGTGGTGCACTCGGAAGCGGACCGCGAAGCCAAATACGTCAAGCTCGCCGATGAGTCGGTGTGCATCGGCCCCGCACCCCCGAGCCAGAGCTATCTCAACATTCCCGCCATCATCAGCGCCGCGGAGGTGACCGACGCCGAGGCGATCCATCCCGGCTGGGGCTTTCTCGCGGAGAACGCCGATTTCGCCGAACGCGTCGAGCAGAGCGGCTTCGTGTTCATCGGCCCGAAGGCGGAAACCATCCGCCTGCTCGGGGACAAGGTGAACGGCAAGAACGCGATGAAGAAGGCCGGGCTGCCGGTGGTGCCGGGGATGGACGGGGTGTTGCCGGAGGAGCCCAACGAGATCGTGAAGGTCGCGCGTTCCATCGGCTACCCGGTGATCATCAAGTCGGCCGGCGGCGGCGGCGGGCGCGGCATGCGCGTGGTGCACACCGAAGCGGCGCTGATGACCGCGGTGCAGATGACGCGGACCGAGGCCCAGGCCGCCTTCGGCAACCCCGCCGTGTACATGGAAAAGTTTCTCGAGTACCCCCGCCACATCGAGTTCCAGGTGCTCGCCGACAAGTACCGCCACGCGATCCATCTCGGCGAGCGCGACTGCTCGCTGCAGCGGCGGCATCAGAAGGTGATCGAGGAAGCACCCGCCCCGCACCTCCACGCGCGCAGCCGCCTCCGCATCGCCGAGCGCTGTGCCGAGGCGTGCCGCAAGATCGGTTACGAGGGGGCGGGCACCTTCGAGTTTCTCTACGAGGACGGCGAGTTCTACTTCATCGAGATCAACACGCGGCTGCAGGTCGAGCACCCGGTGACCGAGATGATCACCAGCATCGACATCGTGCAGCTGCAGATCCGCATCGCCGCCGGCGAGAGGCTGCCGTTCAAGCAGCGCGACGTGCAGTTCCGCGGACACGCCATCGAGTGCCGCATCAACGCCGAGGATCCGTATCGCTTCACGCCTTCCCCCGGCCGCATCACCTCGTACCACATGCCCGGCGGCCCCGGCATCCGGGTGGACTCGCACGCCTACAACGGCTATTTCGTGCCGCCGCATTACGATTCGCTGATCGGCAAGATCATTGCCTGCGGCGACACCCGCGAGCAGGCGATCGCCCGGCTCAACATCGCGCTCTCCGAGACGGTGATCGAGGGGATCAAGACCAACATCCCGCTGCACCAGGAGCTGCTGCGCGATGCGGCGTTCCTGCGCGGCGGGGCCAGCATCCATTACCTCGAGCAGAAACTCGCCAAGCTGGCGCGGGAAGAGTGATACCGCAGGATTCGGGATACGGGATACGGAAATTCACGCCACACAAACCTGATACCCCTGAATCCTGATTCCTGAATCCCGAATCCTGTCTTGCATGCCCTGGCTTTCTATTTCGGTCGAGGTCGAGGAGTGTTTCGTCGAGGCATTGAGCGAAGCACTGCTCGAGGCCGGCGCGGCGAGCGTGGATGTGGTGGACGCCGACGCCGGCTCCCCGGCTGAACAGGCGGTGTTCGCCGAGCCCGGTGCCGGGGCGCCGCGCGTTTGGCAACGCAGCCCGGTGAGCGCGCTCATCGCGGAGGACGCCGACCCCGCGGCGCTCCTTGCTGCGGCATGCGCGCGCATCCATATCGCGCCGCCGCCGCACTGCGTGCGGCGCGTCGCCGAGCTGGACTGGGTGCGCGCCACGCAGGCCCAGTTCGCTCCCATCCGGATTTCGCCGCGGCTGTGGATCGTGCCGAGCTGGCACGGCGCGCCCGATCCGGGGGCGGTCAACATCGTGCTCGATCCCGGCCTCGCGTTCGGCACCGGCAACCATCCCACCACGCGCCTCGCCCTACGCTGGCTGGAGCGCGTGATAGCCGGCGGCGAGTCGGTGCTCGATTACGGCTGCGGTTCCGGCATCCTCGCCATCGCCGCGCTGAAACTCGGGGCGGCGCGGGCGACGGGTGTCGACGTCGATGATCAGGCGCTGCTTGCGGCGCAACGCAATGCTATGCAAAATCAGGTTGACGCAATCTTTCACAACGCTGCCGAAACGATCCGGCAACCGGCACAGATCGTGGTCGCGAACATCCTCGCCCATCCGCTCATCGTGCTCGCACCCCTGCTCGCGCGGTTTACTGCGCCGGGCGGGCGGCTCGCGCTGGCGGGCCTGCTCGCGGTACAGGCCGGCGAGGTGTGCGCCGCATACCGCAATGGGTTCGACATGCGCGCTGACGAGGAGGACGAAGGCTGGGTGCTACTCAGCGGCGTCAGGCGATGACGCCGATTCGGTACCGGAAGTGATGAGGTGCTCATCATGACTATGGTGGCCAAGTGTCCTTCATGCGGTACGCTGTTCCGCGTCACGCCGCAGCAGCTGCAGGCGCATCATGGGCAGGTGCGGTGCGGCCTCTGCATGACGGTGTTCGACGGTTTCAAGGCGCTCGCCACGCTGCCGGACCCGGTGCCGCTCGAGTCGGCGCCGGCTGCCGCACCGCAGGCGACCGGCGCGCAGGAGGCGCCGGCGTTCCAACTCGAGCCGCTCGAGCCTGCGGCGTCGGCGGCAGCGCCGGAACCTGCGGCCCTCGCGCGCGCGGCCGAAACCCGGGACGAAGAGAAGGACTTCGGTCCCGCGCCGGAGCAGCTCTCGCTCGACGATCAGCTGTTTCTCGAGCAGGCGCGCGCGAGAAGCAGTAGTGCCCGGGTGTGGGCGGTGGGCAGCGCGCTGCTGGTGTTCGCACTCGCGGGACAAGCCGCCTATTTTTATCGCTCCGATCTCGCCACGCAGTATCCCGGGCTGAGACCCTATCTCGCCCAGTTGTGCGACCTGCTTCAGTGCACGGTATCGCTGCCGCAGCGCCCCAGGCTGATCGCGATCGAAGCCTCCGACCTGCAGGTGAACGATCCGGCGCAGCCGTCCGTGATCCAGCTCACCGCGACGTTGCGCAACCACGCCGGCTACGATCTCGCTTACCCCGCGCTCGACCTGGTGCTCACCAGCAGCAAGGAACACACGCTCGCGCGGCGCATCTTCCTGCCGGCGGAGTACCTGGAGCGCGGCAGGGATGTTAAAGCGGGCATTCCCGCCAACGCCGAAATCACTGTCCGGCTCGATCTCGACACGGGCGATCTCAATCCCGCCGGCTTCCGGCTCGACCTGCTGCCCGCGCCGGATTCCTGAGGACAGAGGGGTGATGCCGGAATGCCGGCTTCACCCCTTTTTGTTTTTGGCGATCAGATGACCAAAGCCGCGCTTCGCACAACGCCGCTCAACGCCGCGCATCGCGCGCTCGGCGCGAAGATGGTGGACTTTGCGGGCTGGGATATGCCGCTGCACTACGGCTCGCAGGTCGACGAGCACCATCGCGTGCGGCGCGACGCCGGCATGTTCGACGTCTCGCACATGCTGGCGGTTGAGGTGCGCGGAAGCGGAGCGCGTGCGTTCCTGCAGCGCGTGCTCGCCAACGATGTCGCGAAGCTCGGGGTGAAGGGCAAAGCGCTCTACTCGTGCATGCTGAACGAGGCGGGCGGCGTGCTCGACGATCTCGTCGTCTATTTCCTGGGCGAGGATAGCTTCCGGCTGGTGGTGAACGCGGGCACCGCGGACAGGGATTGCGCGTGGATAGTGGCGCAGCGCGAGGAGCGCGCCGCCGCGGTGAAGATCGAGCCGCGCCGCGATCTCGCGATCATCGCGGTGCAGGGCCCGCAGGCGCGCGCGAAGACGTGGAACGCGTTACCGGCGCTGCGCGCCGCAACCGAGCCGCTGGCGCCGTTCCAGGCGGCGCAGGCGGACGGCATGCTGATCGCGCGCACCGGCTATACCGGGGAGGACGGCTTCGAGATCATGCTCCCCGCCGGGCACGCGGTCGCGCTGTGGCGCGCGCTGCAAGTGCAAGGCGTGGTGCCCGCCGGCCTTGGCGCGCGCGATACGCTGCGGCTCGAGGCCGGCATGAACCTCTATGGACAGGACATGGACGAGACCGTCACGCCGCTCGAAGCCGGGCTGGCCTGGACGGTGGCGCTCGGGGGCGGGCGCGATTTCATCGGCAAGCAGGCGCTCGAGGCGAAACCCGCGACGCGACAGCGGGTCGGGTTGTTGCTGCTCGACAAAGGTGTCATGCGCAGCCATCAGAAGGTACGTTGCGCTACCGGCACGGGTGAGATCACCAGCGGCGGCTATTCGCCCACGCTCAATCGCTCGATCGCGCTGGCGCGCCTGCCGCGCGCCGCGGCGCCCGGCGAGGAGGTCGAGGTCGAGGTGCGCGACCAACGGCTGCGCGCGAAAGTGGTGAAACCGCCCTTCGTGCGCCATGGCAAGGTTTTGGTTACCGTTTGAACCACAGAGGCACAGAGACACAGAGAAACAGAGAAACAGAGAAACAGAGAGGCGCACAACCTCCGGATTGAAACAGATTGAATTTCGATTTGTTTTTCTCCGTGCCTCTGTGTCTCTGTGGTGGAAATTGATGGAGAGTTCATGACGACGCCGGACAACCTGAAATACACCAAGAGCCACGAGTGGGTGAAAACGGAAGCGGACGGTACGCTGAGCGTGGGCATCACCTTCCACGCGCAGGAGCAGCTGGGCGACGTGGTGTTCATCGCAAATCCCAAAGTCGGGCGCCGGGTGAAGCAGGGGGAAGAATGCGGGGTGATCGAATCGGTCAAGGCCGCGGCCGACATCTACGCGCCGGTTTCGGGCGAGGTGGTCGCCGCCAACCAGGACGTGGCGGACAAGCCGGAAACGGTCAACCGGGACCCGTACGCGGCGTGGATGTTCCGCATCAGGCCCGACAATCCCGTGGAGCTTGGCGGCCTGCTCGATGCCGCGGCGTACCGGAAGCTCGCGGAAAGCGAAAAGCGTTGATTGACCACAGAGGCACAGAGAACACGGAGAAAAACGAAGAATGAAGCTCCTCTGTGCCTCTGTGTCTCTGTGGTGAGGTTCTATGCCTTTTGTTCCGCATACCGAAGCAGACATCCGCGAGATGCTGAAGGCGATCGGGGTTGACTCGATTGAGCAGCTGTTCGACGAGGTGCCGCGCAAGCTGCGCAGCAGCGCGCTCGCCGACATTCCGCCCGCGCTGAACGAAATGGAGATCGCGCGGATCATGCGCGAGCGCGCCGAGCACGACGGCACCTATCTCAACTTCATCGGCGCCGGCGCCTACGAGCACCACATTCCGGCGGCGGTGTGGCAGATCGCAACGCGCGGCGAGTTCTACTCCGCGTACACGCCGTACCAGGCGGAGGCGAGCCAGGGCACGCTGCAGCTGCTCTATGAGTACCAGACCATGATGGCCTCGCTCACCGCACTCGATGTCACCAACGCGAGCCTCTACGACGGCGCATCCGCGCTCGCCGAGGCGGTGCTGATGGCGGTGCGTGCGCACCCGTCGTCAAGGCGCGTGCTGATGCCGAGTACCGTGCATCCGGTATGGCGCAGGGTAGTGCGCACCCTCGTGCGCAACCAGGGCATCGAGCTCGTCGAGATTCCTTATTGCACAGAAGCGGGGCACACGCTGCCCGACGCGCTCGCGAGGTTCAAAGGCCAGGACATCGCTGCACTCGTCATTCCGCAGCCCAATTTCTTCGGCGTGCTCGAGCCCGTGGACGAGCTCACCGACTGGGCGCACGCTCGCAGCGCGCTCGCCGTCGCAGTAGTGAACCCGACCGCGCTCGCGCTGCTGAAGCCGCCGGGAGTATGGGGCGGCCGCGGCGCTGACATCGCGGTCGGTGACGGCCAGCCGCTCGGCGTGCCGCTTTCGAGCGGAGGCCCGTACTTCGGATTCATGGCGTGCCGCAGGGAACTGGTGCGGCAGATGCCGGGACGCATCGTCGGCGCCACCGTGGACGTCGAGGGCCGCACCGGCTATGTGCTCACGCTGCAGGCGCGCGAGCAGCACATCCGCCGCTCCAAGGCGACTTCCAACATCTGCACCAACCAGGGGCTGTTGGTGACGGCGGCGACGATCTACATGGCGCTGCTCGGGCCCGACGGGCTCGCCCGGGTCGCGCGCGCCTGCCACGCTAACACGTTGAGGCTCACGTCCAGCCTCGCCGCGCTCAGCGGTGTGACGCGCGCCTTCAGCGGAGCGTTGTTCCACGAAGCGGTGCTGCGCCTGCCGGTGCCGGTCGCGCCCGTGTTGCAGGCGCTGAAGGCGCAGGGCATACTGGGCGGCCTCAATCTCAGGCAGGACTATCCCGATCTGGGCCACGCGCTGCTCGTCTGCGCGACCGAAACCAAGAGCGAAGAAGACCTGATGCTCTACGCCGGGCATCTGGCGCGCATCATCGGCAAGC
>JAHFRO010000160.1 GCA_023266245.1 Betaproteobacteria bacterium
GCTACACCCTGCTCATCACTTCGACCAGCTCCCAGGCGATCAATCCCCATCTCACGCGCAAGCCGCTCTACGACCCGCTCGCCGACTTCGCCCCGGTGATCATGATCGGCACTACCCCGAACGTGCTCGTGGTCCATCCTTCGGTGCCGGCGAGATCGGTGAAGGAATTGATCGCGCTCGCCAGGGCAAGGCCGGGCGAGATTATCTACGCTTCCACCGGGAACGGCACCTTGAGCCATCTGACGGCCGAGTTGTTCAAGCAGCAGGCGGGCATCAGCATGGTGCACGTCCCGTACAAGGGCGGGGCGCCGGCGGCGATGGATCTCGTCGCGGGGCAGGTGTCGGTGCTGTTCTCCGCCTACCCCACGGTGTCCGGCCAGATGCGCGCGGGCCGGTTGCGAGCGCTGGCCGTGACCAGCGCCATACGGGCAGCTGCGGCGCCCGACCTGCCGACCGTGGCCGAGACCCTGCCGGGCTTTGAATCCATCCAGTGGTGGGGTCTGTACGCACCCCGGGCGACGCCCGCGGAGATCGTCGCCAGGCTCAACTCCGCGATGCAGGAAGTCCTGAGGCAGGCGGAGGTGAGAGAGCGGTTTGCCGCGGATGCGGTGGAGCCCGCCGGCGGGCCGCCGCAGGAACTCGCGGCTTTTCTCAGGGCGGACTACGAAAAATGGGGCAGGGTGATCAAGGCGGCCGGCGTCCGCGTGGACTGAGCGAGACCGTGGGGTGCGACGTGCGCGGGGCGCTGACTCGTCCCGGGGGATGGCTTACACTAATTCGATTTCCCGCGCCCGCTGCGAGGCGGATGCCCACTGCGACCGGACCAATCAAGACGAGGAGTTCATGATGCGACTGCTCAAACTGCTCACCCTGTTCTGCGTGGCGTGGGCCCCGGCGCTTCTCCAGGCGCAGGCGTACCCCGCCAAGCCGGTGCGGATCATCGTCCCGTTTTCGCCCGGCGGCGCGACCGACATCGTGACCCGGCTCCTCGGGCAGAAGCTCACCGAGATGTGGGGCCAGACCATCGTCGTGGACAACCGCGCCGGGGCGAGCGGCAACATCGGCGCGGAGCTTGCGGCCAAGGCGCCCCCCGACGGCTACACGCTGTTCATGACCTCCGGTTCGATCGTCACGGCGAACCAGCACATGTTCAAGAAGCTCGGGTGGAACCCCGAGAAGGATCTGGTTCCGATCACCCTGACCGCGAGCGGGCCCCAGGTCGTTGTCGTACACCCGACCTTCCGGGCCAAGACGGTGAAAGAGCTGATCGCGCTCGCCAAGGCGAAGCCCAAGTCGATCACCTTCGGCTCGGCGGGGTTCGGCACGCAGACGCACCTCGCGGCGGAGAACTTTATCTACACCTCAGGCATCGACGTCGTGCACATACCGTACAAGGGCGAGAGTCCGGCGCTGGTGGACCTCGTCTCGGGCCAGATCATCTTCCTCACGCCGAACCTATCGGCGGCGATCGGCTTCGTCCAGCAGGGCAGGCTGCGTGCCCTCGGCGTGACGAGCAAGACCCGCTCGGCGCAGCTGCCGGATGTGCCCGCGATTGCCGAAACGCTGCGCGGCTTCGAGAACCTCGGGTGGTTCGGATTGATGGCGCCCGCGAACACCCCGAAGGCGGTCATAGACAAGGTCTACCAGGACACGGTCAAGATCCTGCAGGCCGCCGACATCCGCAAGCGCCTCGACGAGATCGGCATGGCGCCGGGAGGCAACAGCCCCGACGCATTCGGCCGGCAGATCAGGGAGGAAACCGTGCGCTGGGGCAAGATCATCCGAGAGCGCAAGCTCGAGGTGAACTGAGTAACTCGGTGAAGAAGTGACGAGATACGGGTGACGAGATGATGGTGAC
Source organism: Betaproteobacteria bacterium (assembly GCA_023266245.1). Classification (GTDB taxonomy): domain Bacteria; phylum Pseudomonadota; class Gammaproteobacteria; order Burkholderiales; family SG8-41; genus SG8-41. Next base: position 1,859 of record JAHFRO010000160.1, read on the forward strand.
GATTACTGGTGACAAAAGACAAACCCGTGAAAGTTGATCTGAAGCAAGTCGAGGAAGCGTGCAAGGAGCTCTACATCCGCGCGCTCAAGGTCCTGCCGCCCGACATCAAGCAGGGCTTCGCGCGGCTGGACGCGGCCGAGACCGATCCGCTCGCCAAAAAGGTCCTCGGCACGATGATCAGGAACATCTCGGTGGCGGAGGAGACCGACAACCTCACCTGCCAGGACACCGGGGTGCCGATCTACAACGTGACCATCGGGCGCAACGTCGAGGTGGACGGCGTCGATCTCGAGGCGGCGATCACCCGAGGCTGCGCCCGCGCCACGGGCGAGCACCCCCTGCGTTCCTCGGTGGTGCATCCGATCACCCGGGTCAACGACCATACCTCGTGCGGGATCAGGATTCCGGCGATTCACTTCGCGTTTTCCGACCGGCCGGAGGAACTGACCATACAGATGATCCCCAAGGGCAGTGGCTCGGAAAACAATTCGTGGCTCAAGATGGCGGTGCCGGCCGACGGCGTGGACGCGATCAAGACCTTCGTCATTGACTGCGTGCTGGAAGCGGGCGGCAAAACCTGTCCGCCCACGATCGTCGGGGTCGGGATCGGCGGCAGCGCGGACCTCTGCGTGTACCTCTCGAAAATCGCGGCCATCCGGCCCCTGGGAGCGCGCTGCGAGGATCCCGAAGGGGCGAAGCTCGAACAGCAGCTTTCCGTGGCTGTGAACCAACTCGGCGTCGGACCGCAGGGCCTGGGCGGCGATTCCACCGCTTTCGCGGTCCACGTGGAGCTCGCGGCGACCCACATCACGATGAACCCGGTCGCGGTCAACATGCAATGCCATGCTGCGCGCCGCGCTTCGGCGACTTTTACTCCGAAGGGGCTGACCTACGGATTTTGATGGAACCGTCAAGGCCGCCAAGAACGCCAAGGAACCCAAAAGCAAAAATTGAACCGCCAAGACGCCAAGGCGCCAAGAAGAGATGAGAAATAAGTCAGATCACTTTCGTCAACTGCGCGTAACCGCGCGAGCGCGCGATGAATCAGATTTTGTTTTCATTTTATTGAGTTCATCCTTGGCGTCTTGGCGCCTTGGCGGCTAATTCAAGGTTTTAAACATGGCGCATTACGAGATCATCGCCCCGGTCACCGACGCGCAGGTCCGCGGCTGGCGCATCCGGGACACGGTGACGCTGAACGGCACGCTCTACGGCATCCGCGATGGGACCCAGATTCACATGTTCGACCGCGGCCGCAAGACACGCTTCGATCTCAGGGGCCATGCGGTGATCCACACCGCACCCAACGTAAGGAAAGTCGCGAAGAGCGCGCAACATCCCGCCGGCTATGTTCCACTTTGCGTCGGCACCACGACCAGCGCGCGCATGGAGCGCTTCACGCGGCCCCTCATGCAGCAGTGCGGCGTGCGCATCATCATCGGCAAGGGCGGTCTGGGCGAGGGCTCGGCCGCAGCGTTCAAGGATTTGGGCGGGGTGTATCTCGCCATCGTCGGCGGCGCCGCGGCGCTCGAGACCACTTGGGTCGAGGCGATTGAGGACGTGGACCTGGACGATCTCAACCCCGAGTCGCTGTGGAAATTGCGCGTCAAGGGCTTCGGCCCCCTGCTGGTGGCGATGGACAGCCACGGCGGGAGCCTCTACACCGAAGTCAACCAAGCCGCGCGCGGCAGGCGCGCCGCCGCGCTCGCCTCCCTCGGTGTGAAGACCGCAAATTAGCCGCCAAGGCGCCAAGGACGCCAAGAACGACACGAGTCCAAAATAAAACCACAAGGCAATCTGCTGTTGTTCGCAAGAAGCTCAGGGGGTCGGGGAAATATCAATGCCTTCGACACTTTCGCGATTTATTCGTTGTGGTCTTGGTTTTCATTATTGTTGGTTGGTTTTCTTGGCGTTCTTGGCGCCTTGGCGGCGCTCTGAAACATGAGAAGGCTGAAGACTGACATCCTGATATTGGGCTCGGGAGGGGCGGGGCTGTTCGCCGCGCTGCACGCGCACCAAGCGGACCCGAACCTCTCGATCACCGTCGCGGTGAAGGGATTACTCGGCAAGTGCGGCTGCACGCGCATGGTGCAGGGCGGCTACAACGTCGCGCTCGCGCCCGAGGACTCGGTCGAGCGCCACTTCATGGACACAATCGAGGGCGGCAAGTGGCTGCCCGACCAGGAACTCGCGTGGATCCTGGTGTCAGTGGCAGTCGAGCGCATCCGCGAGCTTGAGAATGAGCTGGGCTGCTTCTTCGACCGCAATCCCGACGGCACCATCCACCAGAAGGCGTTCGCGGGCCAGACTTTCGACCGCACCGTGCACAAGGGCGATCTGACCGGCATCGAGATCATCAACCGCCTAGCCGAGCAGGTGTGGGTGCGCGGCATCAACCGGCTGGAAGAGCACCGCGCGGTCGAGTTCATCAAGAACCGGCGGGGCGACGCGCTGGCGGGCGTGGTGATGATAGACGTGCGCAGCGGGGAATTTGTGTTCGTTCAGGCGCAAACCGTGCTGCTCGCCACCGGCGGCGGGCCGACCATGTACAAGTACCACACGCCTTCCGGCGACAAGACCTGCGACGGGATGGCGATCGCGCTGCGGGCGGGACTGACGCTGCGCGACATGGAGATGGTGCAGTTTCACCCGACCGGACTGCTTGCCGGCCCGCATACGCGCATGACCGGCACGGTGCTGGAGGAGGGCCTGCGCGGCTCCGGCGGCCATCTCTTGAATGGCGTGAAAGAGCGCTTCATGCAGAACTACGACCCCAAGGCCGAGCGCGCCACGCGCGACATCGTCTCGCGCGCGATTCTCACCGAGATGCGCGAGGGAAGGGTGACGCCCCACGGCGGTGTCTATCTCTCGATGTCCCATCTCGGCCCGGACCGGGTGAAGAAGATGTTCAAAGGCATGGTCGAGCGCTGCGCCGACTGCGGCTTCGATCTCGCGGGCGGGCTGGTGGAAGTCGTGCCGACGGCGCACTACATGATGGGCGGGATCGTATTCAACACCGATTGCACGACGGAACTGCCGGGATTGTTCGTCGCGGGCGAGGACGCGGGCGGCGTGCACGGAGCCAACCGGCTCGGCGGCAACGGGGTCGCCAACTCCACCGTGTTCGGCGGCATCGCCGGCGACGTCATGCCGCGTTGGGTGAAGACGAACGGTGCATTCCACGAGCCGGACGAAGAAACGATCGCGCAGGCGGTTGCGGATTGCCGTGCGCCCTTCGCGAAACCCATAGGCGACCTCGCGGCGATCCGGGAGCGGCTCTATGACGTCATGTGGGATGAGGTCGGCATCATCCGCGACGCGGCGAGCCTCGCGCGCGCCGGGGGCGCGCTCGACGAGTTGGAAGCGCGGCTGGACGCCACCGGCGTGGACGCAACCAACCTCGCTTTCAACCTCACCTGGCACGACTGGCTCAATCTCAAGAACCTGGTCCTGGTTTCGAAAGCGATCCGGTCCGCGGCGATCGCGCGCGAGGATTCGCGAGGGGCACACTATCGCTCCGACTTTCCCGAGGTGCGCGATCTTGTTAACTCGCGCTACACCTGCGTCACCTGGCAGGACGGGCGCTTCGGCATCGTGATGCGCTCCGTCGAGTTCACCCGGGTGAAGCCCGGCGAGACGCTCCTGAAAGAGGCCGCTGCCGCGTGAAAACCAGTCGGAGCCGCCGATGAACGCCGAT
>JAHFRO010000161.1 GCA_023266245.1 Betaproteobacteria bacterium
GCGGCGCGAGTTCTACGCCAAGATGGACGCCGCCAACGTGGACCTGAAGGGGTTCACCGACGAGTTCTACTTCCGGCTGTGCGGGGCCAAGCTCAAGCCCGTGCTCGACACCCTGGTCTATCTCCGGCACGAGACCGACGTGTGGTTCGAGATCACCACGCTGCTCATCCCCGGCAAGAACGACTCGAACGAGGAGATGACCGCCGAGTGCCAATGGATCATGAAGGAGCTCGGCCCTGACGTGCCGCTGCACTTCACGGCGTTCCACCCGGATTACAAGATGATGGATACGCCGCACACGCCGGCTTCAACACTCCGCCGCGCGCGTGAGATCGGGCTCGGCGAAGGCCTGCGCTACGTCTACACCGGCAACGTGCACGACGCCGAGGGCGGCACGACCTATTGTCCCTCGTGCCGCGCGCCGCTCATCGTGCGCGACTGGTACCGCATCGACGACTACCGCGTGACTCCCGACGGCCACTGCCCCGGCTGCGGCGCCGCCGTCCCCGGCCGCTACGAGCGGTTCAAGTCCGCCTTCGGCCCGCGGCGCGTTCCGGTAGCGATCCACACCCCCGTCTGAGTACTGGCGCCGCGCCGGCGCGAACGGAGCGCCTACCCGCGCCGGTATAATTACGCCTGTTACTCAAAGACTTTCCTCGATGCTGGACATTCAACCGCCGGCACCGGGGCAGCGCGTACGTACGTTGCCCTACCACGGCTCGAGCGACGCACTGGCGCTCGCCGGGTTGGCGCGCACGCGGCGCCCGCTCGCCATCATCACCGCCACCGCCTCCGACGCGCAGCGGTTACTCGAAGAGCTGCCGTTCTTCGACAAAGACCTCAAGGTCCACCTCTTTCCCGACTGGGAGACTCTGCCGTACGACCAGCTCTCGCCGCACCACGACCTCGTGTCCGAGCGGCTCGCCACGCTCTACCAGCTAACGCACCGGACTATGGACGTGGCGATCGTGCCGGTCACCACCGCGCTCTACCGCCTCGCGCCGGTGGAGTACCTCGCGGCGCGCTCGTTCTTTTTCAAGCAGGGCGAGCAGCTCGCGCCCGGGGAACTGCGGCGGCAGCTCACGCTCGCCGGTTACGCCCATGTCACGCAGGTGGTCGCGTCCGGCGAGTACTGCTTTCGCGGCGGACTGATCGATCTGTTCCCGATGGGCAGCACGCTGCCCTACCGCATCGAGCTCGACGATGACGTTGTCGAGAGCATCCGCAGCTTCGACGTGGACACCCAGCGCTCGATCTACAAGGTGAACGAGGTGCGCCTGCTGCCGGCGCGCGAGTTCCCGCTGGATGAGGAAGGCCAGACGCGCTTCCGCCGCAATTTCCGAGAGAAATTCGAGGGCGACCCCTCGCGCAGCCGCGTCTACAAGGACGTGAGCAAAGGGGTGCCCTCACCCGGCATCGAGTATTACCTGCCGCTCTTTTTCGAGCGCACCGCGCTGATCACCGACTATCTCCCGCAGGACACCTTAATTTCTGTCCAGGACGAGCTCCAACCGGCGATCGAACAATTCTGGACCGACACGCACGCGCGTTATGCGATGCTGCGCGGCGACCGCGGCAATCCGGCGCTGCCGCCGCACGAGCTGTTCCTCACTACCGACGAATTCTTCGGCGCTATCAAGCCCTATGCGCGGATCGAGATCCGCGCTGTCATGAGTCACGGGTCACTGGTCACGAGTCAAGAAGCAGTATCTGCCCAACAAGAGACTCGCGACTCGCGACTCGGGACTGACAGACTGCAAGCGGTGGAACGCGCGACCGCACCACTGCCGCCGCTCGCTGTTGAGCGCCGCGCGGAGAATCCGCTGCACCGCCTGCGCGCCTTCGTTGACGCCTTCCCAGGGCGGGTGCTGGTGCTGGCCGAGGGACCCGGTCGGCGCGAGACCCTCCTCGAGTACTTTGACGAGCACGGCCTGAAACCCGCGCCCGCCGCCGGTTTCGCCGAATTCGCCGCGGGGAGCGAACGGCTGATGCTGGGCGTAGGCCCCCTGCACGCCGGATTCATCCTCGCCGCCGGGAATCTCGCCGTCATCACCGAGAACGAGCTCTACGCACAGCAGGCGCGCCTGCGCGCGCGGCGCGACGGCGCCCGCCGCGTTTCCACCGAGGGCATGTTGCGCGACCTCTCGGAGGTGAAGCTCGGCGACCCGGTGGTGCACGAGCAGCACGGCATCAGCCGCTACCGCGGTCTCGTTACCCTAAACCTCGGCGAAGGCGAGACCGAGTTCCTGACGCTGGAGTACGCCGGCGGCGACAAGCTCTACGTGCCGGTGTCGAGCCTGCATCTCGTCGCGCGCTACAGCGGTGCGCCGGTGGAGGCCGCGCCCCTGCACACCCTGGGCAGCGGCCAGTGGGAAAAAGCGCGCAGGAAGGCGGCGGCGCAGGCGCGCGACACCGCGGCGGAATTGCTCAACCTCTACGCCCAGCGCGCTACTCGCCAGGGCTACGCCTTCAAGCTGCGGAGCCACGATTACGAGGCGTTCCGCGAGGGTTTCCCCTTCGAGGAAACGCCGGACCAGGCGGCGGCGGTCCACACCGTGCTGGAGGACCTCAAGAACGGAAAACCGATGGACCGCCTCATCTGCGGAGATGTCGGCTTCGGGAAAACGGAGGTGGCGCTGAGAGCGGCTTTCGTCGCGGTGGCCGACGGCAAGCAGGTTGCGGTGCTGGTGCCGACCACGCTGCTCGCCGAGCAGCACTTCAACACCTTCTCCGATCGCTTCGCCGACTGGCCGGTGAAAATCGCCGAGCTCTCGCGCTTCCGCACCGGCAAGCAGCTCACCGAGGCGCTCGCGGGGCTGGCGGAGGGGCACATCGACATTGCGATCGGCACCCACAAGCTGCTGAGCCGAGACGTCAAGTTCAAAAACCTCGGGCTCGTCATCGTGGACGAGGAGCACCGCTTCGGCGTGCGCCAGAAGGAACGCCTCAAGGCGCTGCGCGCGGAAGTGGACGTGCTCACCCTCACCGCCACGCCCATCCCGCGCACGCTCGCCATGGCGCTGGAGGGACTGCGCGATTTCTCGGTGATCGCCACCGCACCCGAGCGCCGGCTCGCCATCAAGACCTTCGTCTCGCGCCACAGCCGGGCTCTGATCCGCGAGGCGGCGCTGCGCGAGCTCAAGCGCGGCGGGCAGATCTACTTCCTGCACAACGACATCGACACCATCCGCCATGCCGAGGAAGCGCTGGTGAAGCTCCTGCCCGAAGCGCGCATCCGCGTCGCGCACGGGAGTATGCGCGAGCGCGAGCTCGAGCACGTGATGCGCGACTTCTACCAGCAGCGCTTCAACCTGCTGCTGTGCACCACCATCATCGAGACCGGCATCGACGTGCCCACCGCCAACACCATGATCATCAATCGCGCCGACAAATTTGGTCTGGCCCAACTGCACCAGCTGCGCGGGCGCGTCGGCCGCTCGCACCACCAGGCCTACGCCTACCTCCTGCTGCCCGACGAAGGCCCGATCACCGCGCAGGCGAAAAAGCGCCTGGAAGCGATCCAGATGATGGAGGAGCTGGGCTCCGGTTTCTTCCTCGCCATGCACGATCTGGAGATCCGCGGCGCGGGCGAAGTGCTGGGCGACGCGCAGAGCGGCGAGATGCAGGAAGTCGGCTTCAACCTCTACTGCGCGATGCTGGACGCGGCGGTAAAGTCGCTCAAGCAGGGAAGAGAACCCGATCTCGCCGCGCCGCTCGGCGTCACCACCGAGATCAACCTGCACATGCCGGCGCTGCTGCCCGCGGACTACGCGAGCGACGTGCACGAGCGGCTGGTGCTCTACAAGCGGCTCGCCAACTGCGAATCAGAGGACGAACTGAATGCGCTGCGCGAGGAGCTGGTGGACCGCTTCGGGCCGCTGCCCGAGCCCGCACGCTCGCTGATCGAAAGCCACCGGCTGCGCATCCTCGGCAAGCCGCTCGGTATCGCACGCATAGACGCGACCGACTCGGCGATCCAGCTCCAGTTCGTGGCGAAGCCCCCGATCGAGCCGAACAAAGTGTTAAAGCTGGTGCAGACGCGGCGCAACTACCGCCTCGCCGGCCAGGACCGGCTGCGCATCGAAGCCGACCTGCCCGACGTCAAAAGCCGCGTGGCGGCGATCCGCGAAGCGTTCAGTGAATTGTCGTAGGGAATCCTGGTCTGGTCGCTCGGCTATAATCGCGCTTCCTTTTTGCAAGGCCGTCCGCGAACCCGACATGCACCTGATCCGACCTTTTGCCGGCCTGCGCCCGGCTTCCGGCCGTGCCGCCGAAGTCATCGCCCCCCCCTACGATGTGCTGTCCACCGACGAAGCACGCACGCGAGCCGCCGGCAAGCCATGGACCTTCCTGCACATCTCCAAGCCGGAGATCGACCTGCCGGTGGTGGGAACCAATTCCTACGCGCCTCAAGTCTATGCCAAGGCAGCGGAAAAACTGAGTCTCATGTTGCGCGAAGGCATCCTCACCCGTGACCCGGCGCGCTGCTACTACGTTTACCGCCTGATTATGGACAGGCACACGCAGACCGGCCTGGTGGCGGCGGCCTCGCTGGCGGACTACGAGAGCAACCGCATCCGCAAACACGAGCACACGCAAACGGACAAGGAAAACGACCGTGTGCGCCAGATTGACGCACTGAATGCCCAGACCGGACCGGTGATGGTCGCTTATCCGAGCGCGTTGGAGATAGACGACATCCTGGCCCGCTGCTCGGCCGGCGCGCCCGACGCTGACGCTACCGCCGACGATGGCGTCCGCCACTCCCTATGGGTGGTGCGCGACGCCGAAATCCAGGGGCGACTGACCCGAGCCTTTGATGCCATGCCCGCCCTTTACATCGCCGATGGCCACCACCGCACGGCGGCGGCCTCGCGCGTCGCCGCTGCGCGCCGCACTGCCAACCCGCACCACACCGGAGAGGAAAACTACAACTACTTCCTGGCAGTGATCTTCCCTCACCACCAGATGCAGATTCTCGCCTATAACCGCGTCGTCGCCGACTTGAACGGCATGGACGCCGGGACTTTCCTTACGCGTGTGCGGGAAAACTTTTCCGTGGAAAACAGCCCCGCGCCGGTGAAGCCGGCCAAGCCGGCCGAATTCGGGCTGTATCTCGGCGGCCAGTGGTATCGGCTGGCGATCCGCCATGAGCTGATTCCCGCCAACGACCCCGTGGCTCGCCTTGACGTGAGGCTGCTGTCCGACCACCTGCTCGGGCCCGTTCTGGGCATCAAGGATCTGCGCCGGGACAAACGCATCGATTACGTCGGCGGCATCCGCGGCCTCGCGGAACTGGAGAAGCGCGTAGACAGCGGCGAGATGACTGCCGCCTTCGCCCTCTATCCCACGCGCATGGAGGACTTGATGGCCGTTGCCGAAGCGGGAAACGTCATGCCGACGAAGTCCACCTGGTTCGAACCCAAGCTGGCGGACGGGCTGGTGTCGCACGTACTGGATTGAGGCGACCCACGCCATCAACCACGCCGGCCTCGACGGC
>JAHFRO010000162.1 GCA_023266245.1 Betaproteobacteria bacterium
CCAGCGCGGCAGACCGAAGTCGCGGGCCTGGGTGCCCGTCGCCGCAAAGCGCTTCTCGTACTCGGCCCAACCGCCGCGAAAATCCCCCTTGAGCAGAAATGCGTACGCGCGGTTGATGACAGCGTCGCCGAGCTTCGGAGTCAGCCTGAGCGCGCGGTCGTAGGCTGCGATCGCCTCGTCGAGGCAGCCCAGATCGCGGTACGCATGGGCCAACCCTGCGGCGATCTCGGCGAGCGGTTTCAACTCCAGCGCGCGCCGGAAGTGCCGGACGGCCTGCGCGGGTTCCCCCGTCGCGGTGAGAACGAGGCCCAGGTTGTGATGCGCTTCCGGCAACTCCGGGTCGATCTCGATCGCGCGCTCCCCGTGGGCGCGCGCTTCGCTGTAATCGGCCAGATCGTAGAGCGCGAGGCAGAGATTGCAGTGCGCGGCGGCGTCATCCGGGTTGTGCTCGATGACGCGCCGGTAGTGCTCGGCGGCCTCGGCATAGCGGCCTTGCGTCTTGTGCAGGCTGGCGAGCGCAAAGCGGGCGTACACGTGTCGCGGATCGAAATGGGCCGCCAGCTCGTAGCAGTCGGCGGCGTCCTCGTGCTCACTCCGCCGCTCGTGTAGCTTTCCCAGCCGGAAATGGGCTTCCGCCAGGTCGTGCTTGAGCTCGATCGCCTCGCGCAGGAGCGTCTCGGCGGTCTCGAGTCGACCTTGTTCCAGGAAGGTAATCGCTTCCCGACACGCGGCCAAAGCGCGCTTGTGGCCGGCGACTTCGTCCATCTCGGGCCGGATCTCCTCTCGCTGTTCGCTGCGGCCGACGCTGCCTTTCACCAGCCATCGCAGCAAACGTGTCAACATGGTGTGGATCCTGCCGCCGCAGGTCCGCTGACGACCCACGCGGATGCGATCGAACGTCGTTCGTGGGCACGCATCTTCACCCGGACCACTGCTGCAGTATCCCGCAAGTCCGGTTCACCACGCTCTGCCAGTCTCCCGGCCGCGATTGGCGGAACAGACGGGCAGAGGGGTACCAGAACATGCGCTCGCCCTGCCACCGATAACGCCATTCCGGACTGTGCGTGAGGAGCACCCAGATTGGCCGGCCGAGCGCGCCCGCGAGGTGCACGTTGGTGCTGGGTACACTGATGGTGAGATCGAGCGCGCTCATGAGAGCCACAAGCTCATCCACATCCGCCATCGCCTCCGGGATGAACACGTTGGACCGCCGTGCGAGCGCCGCGCGCTCGTCTGCGCTCAGGCCGCGTTGCAGGACGACGAAGGTCACCCCAGAGCTGTCCAGCAGCGGAGCCAGCTGTTCCAGCGCGAGCGAGCGCAGCCCACTGCGGGTCCGGAGCGTGCCGCCGCGCCAGGAGATTCCGACTTTCGGCGAGGAGCCGAGCGCCTGCAGGCGTTCACGCCAGCGCGCCGTCGCCCGAGCGTCGGCAACGAGGTAACCCGCATGCACCGGAAAATCGGCGTCGCGCTGCCGCAAATAGCGGGGCAGCGAACCGACAGCCGACTGCAGCTCGAGCGCGGGATGGGCCGCGCGCCAGTCGCGCGCGCGCTCCCGTCCGCGCGCCTCGACCCGCGCCTGCGGAAACGAGCGGCGGTAGAGCGCTTCGACCCTCGCATCGCACTCGACCACGCAGAGCGCGGCCTGCGCGATCACGTCGGGCAGGCAGGAGGCGAACATGACCTCATCGCCCAACCCCTGCTCGCCGTAGACCAGAATGGACCGGCCCTTCAGCGGCGAGCCGTCCCAGTCCGGCAGCGTGAACTTCTCGTGCACGCCGCCGGCGTCGGGCCTCACCTTGCGCAGCTCGTAGTCCTGCCAACCTGCAACGTACTTTCCGACGATGAGGTTGGCGAGGCCGCGGTTCCAGCGGTACTCCACCACTCCCGGCTCGGCGGCGATCAGCTGATCGTAATGCTGGAACGCATCCTCGAACCGCCCCTGCTCCTGCAGCGCCAGCCCCAGATTCGCTTGCGCTTCGACCAGTGCCGGATCGAGCTCGGCGGCGCGCCGGAACAGCGCCTCGGCCTCGCGGGCATCGCCGAACTGGCCGAGCCAGATCATGCCGAGATTCACGAGCGGCGCCGGGTCATCCGGAAACTTGTCGATCGCCGACCGGTACGCGGCAACGGCTTCCCGGGCGGCGCCCTGCTGGTTCAGCAGCTCCGCCAGCCGGCAGAGAACCGCGACGTCTGCGATCCCCTTCCGAACGGCTTCCCGCAGCAGCTCGGTCGCTGCGTCAACGCCGTGGCTCTCCGCGAGCAGCCGGGCGAGCTCGATCCTCGCCGCGCTCGACAGGGGATCGAAGGCCAGCGCCAGGCTGAAACAATCCCGCGCGTCCTCGACTTCGCCCAGCTCGCCATGCAGCTGCCCAGCATGGAAAATGGCCGGGACGTGATCATGCTGCAGGGTTACCGCGCGTTGATAAGCCGTCAACGCGGCGCGCTTCTCGCCCAGTTCGCGCAAGGCGAGCCCCAGATCATGATGGAAATTCGCCCGGTGCGGGGCAAGCTCGGTCGCACGCCGGAACGCCACCGACGCGCCCGCGAAATCACGGCTCGCCAAAGCCAGCCTCCCCATGAGATAGTGCGCCTCGGGATTGTGTGGATTGCGCTCGCGTGCGGCGGACGCTTCCTGCGTCACCTCGTGCAACATTCCGGCGGCGAGCCGCTCGAGCTGCTCCTCGAGCCAGCGTGCCCCGGGTGGCGGGGCCGCAATCACCGCGGGACGCCCCGCCTTACCCGCCCCGAAGAATGCGCGCAAAGCCCGATGCAGCTCCCTTAGCATTGCGCCAAACCGCCCTGCGGCCACTCCGCGGTCTACGCCGTGCGCCTTGCCGTGTGGAGCATGGAACCCCGATCGGCGCGCCATTCCTCGGCGTACTCGCAGTCCTTGTAATCCGGGAAATAAGGGCCGCCCTGCGTGTAGTGCACGAGGGAGGCGTCGCGCCGCGGCGGATTGTAGCCCACCAGATGATTCCATTTGTCCGGCAGGGCGCCGATCAGGTCGTCGCTCTCCAGCCACTTGAACTGGTGCAGCTCCAGGCCGGAAGCCATGTTCACGTACTCGGGCGTCAGAGCGCGACACTTTGCGTTGTTGAACAGCATCACGCTTGACCAGTTCTTCTTTTCGTACCGTGTCTGCGGCTCTCCCAGGAATTTGACCGATTCCTTCGGCACGTGGTCGTGCTTCACGACCATCACCGCATAGCGCTCGTCGCGCAGTTTCCACAGCCTGGCGAGGTCGTCGAGCACGAGCATGTCGCAGTCCATGAACACCGACCATCCTGAATAATCGGAGAGGTACGGCGTGAGGAACCGGGAAAACGAGAAATCCGTGCTCTGCAGCGGGTGCCGCTCGCGCGTGAGGACGCCTTTCAGCTGCGAAAGCATCAGGGGCGTGATCGAGACCGGCTCGGAGACGCGTGCCTGTATGCTGTAGGCGAGCACGCTGAACGCCACCGCCTCGCGCGGATCGTATCCGATGAAGACCCTGATCATATCGCCTTGGCTCCCTTCCTGAAACCGCCCCGGCGCGCGGCCTAACGGCCGGGGTCGGGAGATTGACGGCAGTAATCTTCCCACATTTTCGCGTACGCGTCCTCGAGGAAGCGGGTCAGCCGTTCTCCATTCGTCACCGGCGAGCCGAGCATGCGCTGGCGCATGCCCGCGCGCAGCTCCTGCAGCAGCGCAACGTCCCCCGCGAGTGCAATCGCGCGCGCGACGTACTGCTCTTCATCCCCAGCGACGAACTGCGCCAAGCCGGCGTTCGAGAGCATGGTGACGCCGACGCGCGATACGTGGCTGCGCCCGCCGAGCGTGATGACCGGAACGCCCATCCAGAGGCTCTGGCAGGTGGTGGTCGTTCCGTGGAACGGAAAGGGGTCCAGCGCAATGTCGGCGCGGCCGTGCGCCGCCAGAAACTGCTGAAACGGCAATCTTGGTTGGAACTCCAGACGCGCGGTGGTGATGCCATGAGAGGCGAACTCCCCGAGGATGCGCGCGCGCGCGCGCCCCTCGGGCACGGTCAGCATCATCAGCCGCGCTGTGGGCAGAGCGTGCAGTATTTTCGACCACACACGCACCACCTGCGGCGTGATCTTGGACAGCGCGTTGAAACAGCCGAAGGTGACGTCGCCTTTCACCAGCGCCGGCGCAGGGCCGACTTCCGGGCTTGGCGTGGGCGGCATGAAGGCCATGTAAATCTCGGGCAGACGCACGAGCTTCTCCGAATACAGGTGCTCGGTCATTCCGGGAGGATCGGCGCAGGCATCCGTGATGCGATAGTCGATCGCGTCCATGCCGGTCGTGTTGGCGTAGCCGTTCCATGTGACCTGGACCGGCGCCGGCTTCCTGGCGAACATCAGCAGCCGATGGTTCTCGGTGTGGCCGGTGAGGTCCACCAGGATGTCGATCTCGTCGCGGCGGACGAGCTCCGCAACTGCCTCGTCACTCTGGCCCGCGATCTCCCGCCACACGCAGCGATAGCGCCGCAGCCGCTCGGTGTGGCCATCCGGCTGCCGCACATCGGAGTAGCAGTAGACGGCGACGCGGGCCGGGTCGTGGTGCTTGAGCGCCGGTTCGAAGAAATAAGTGACCGCGTGGTCCCGGAAATTGGCCGAGACGTAGCCCACCCGCAGCACGCGATCGGTCCGGCGGGAGTTCGCATGCGGGCGGATCGCGGAGGCCAGCGGCTGCGCGTGGCACCGTGCCCACTCGAGATGCTCGCGGAAGATCTGCTCGGGTGAATAATCGCCGGAAAAGTTGAGCGCGTAGACCAGGTTACTGTGGGCGCGCACGAAGTCAGGCTTGAGCCCGAGCGCCTTGCGGTAGCGCGCGACGGCCTCCTCGATACGGCCTTCGCGGTGCAGCAGGTTGCCGTAGTTGTAATGGGCCTCGGCCAGTTCCGGCTCGAGCTCCAGCGCCGTGCGGTAACAGTCCTCCGCCTCGTCGAGGCTTTCCCGGTCCGCGAGGACGCCGGCGAGGCCGAGCCATGCCGCCGTGAATCGCGGGCGCAATCGCAGTGCATTGCGCAGCGCCTGCTCGGCCTCGCGCAAGCGGTGCTGGGCGCGCAGGGCGTGGGCAAGGTTGAATTGCACCTCGACATCCTGCGGCGCAAGGGTCGCGACCCGGGACAGGACCTCCACCGCCTCGACGAGCTTGCCCTGGATCGTGAGCAGGTGACCCAGCAGGTGCAGCGCCTGGGGGTGCTCAGGCTCGTCCCGCAAGATCGAGCGATATGCCTGCTCTGCTCCACCCAGATCGCCGCGCTGGTGACAATCCAGTCCGTAAGCCAGGCGATCGTCCGCGCGGCGCCCCGGTGCAATGACGCTTGGGGATGCCCTGGTCTCGTGCGCACCGGTCTTTCGCCGCGCGCCCTGCGTCAGCAACTGCCGGAGAAGGTCTTTCAGCATCCGGGGCCAGCGGCGCAGGCGTGCTGGGTGCCTAGG
>JAHFRO010000163.1 GCA_023266245.1 Betaproteobacteria bacterium
CGAGAAAGTCGCTCGCCGTGCCCGGCGGGAACGGCACCACCAGGCGGATCGGCTTGCTCGGGAACGGCTGCGCCGCGGCAGTGGCCGCGGCGAGCAGCACCGCACAGCCGACTGCTGTCAAAGCGCTCAAGAAGTACATGGCGGTTTTCCTCCTCTTTGAAATGCGTATAGCGTATTGCGTCTGTTTCCAGGGCGCAATTTGCAAACCCGCCGGTGCCCCGCTACATTACACCGGAGCCGCTGCGCGAGATCAAGGCGCACAGCTCGGCCCTGGTTGAAAGCCCGCAGGACGTATAGAGCCGAAACCGGAAATCGAACAGCGGGGCCAGGGACTAGGGGCTAGTAAATTCAAACTGCGGGACTAGGGACTCGAGGCTAGGGACTCGAAAAACAAACCTCAACCCGCTAGTCCCGAGTACCGAGCCCCGATACCCGCTTCTTGATCTTTCGAGTCCCGAGCCCCAAGCCCCGAGTCCCGCCTTTTTCACACCGTCGCGTCGCCCGATTCCACGATCACCTGCTCGACTTCACTCACGCCGGGCGCCCGGCGGAACGCGGCCGCTTCCTGGTACTCGGGCGAGGCGTGGCACTTCACCGCCTGCTCGAGCGAGGGGAACTCGACCACCACGAAGCGGTGGTACTTGTCGGTGCCTTCCATGATCTGGTAGCGGCCGCCGCGCGCGAGCACCCTGCCGCCGTACTTCTTGATGATGGCCGGCACACGGTCGGTGTACTTCTTGTATTCGACGGGGTCGTTGATCTTGCTGCGGGCGATCCAGTAGGCAGGCATCAGCTTCTCCTGAAAACAAAATCGTGAGTCGTGATTCGTGAATTGTGAGTCGAAAGAGTCAAAACGTAAGGTGTGATCTGCCGGCTTTTCTC
The DNA here is from genome assembly GCA_023266245.1 of Betaproteobacteria bacterium. Classification (GTDB taxonomy): domain Bacteria; phylum Pseudomonadota; class Gammaproteobacteria; order Burkholderiales; family SG8-41; genus SG8-41. The sequence continues at coordinate 883 of JAHFRO010000163.1, forward strand.
GATTCACGACTCACCACTCACGACTCACGCCTTACCGATCACCAGTCACGCACCACCCGATCACCGCCCCAGGTTGGGCAGCCAGGTGGCGATCTGCGGGAACACGGCGATGCAGACGATAACCGTGAGCAGCGCGATCCAGTACGGCACGGCACCGCGGAAGATCTCGCCGACCGCCATATCCTTTTCCTCCGGCAGCGCGGCCTTGACCGTGAACACCAGGATGCCGAACGGGGGCGTGAGCAGCCCGGTCTCGACCGCCAAGATCCCGATGATCGCGAACGCCAGGGGATCGAAGCCAAGGGCCGTGGCGATCGGGACGAACACCGGCACGGTGATTAGCAGAATCGAGATCGAGTCGATGACGCAGCCCAGGACGAACCAGATGAGCACCATGACCGCGAGGATCTCCCAGGGCGAGACGCCGGCCTGGAGGAACAGGGCCTTTGCGGCGCCGGTGATGCCGGTCATCGAGAGCACGCGGGCGTAGAGCTGCGCGCAGACGAGCAATAGCAGGATCGGCGCGGAAGTGCGGCCGACCGACAGGATGGCCTCGAAGATCTCGCGGAGCCGCAGTCCCTTGACGATCGCCACCACCAGGGCGAGTGCCGCTCCCACGCCGGCGCCCTCGGTCGGCGTGAAAGCGCCGAGCCAGATTCCCGCGAGCACGCCGAGCACGAGGGCGATCACCAGCAGCGTGCCGAAAAGGATCCGCAGGAACTCGCGGTCAGCGAGGACCGGCACGGCGGGCGCATCGTTTGGCACGCCGGCAGCCGCCGCGCGCCGCGCGCCGCCCACCCGCTCCGGCCGCAGTACGGCGACTGCGATGATGTAGACGATGAACGCGCCCGAGAGCAGGAACCCGGGGGTGATGCCCGCGATGAAGAGCTGCCCGATCGACTGCTCGGTGAGGATGCCCCACACGATCATGAGCACGGAGGGCGGGATCAGCATGCCGAGACAGGCGCTGCCGGCGATGCAGCCGACGGCGAACTTCCGGTCGTAGCCGTGCCGCTTCATCTCCGGGTAAGCGATGCGCGAGAACGCGGCCGCTGCGGCGATGCTCACGCCGGTGACGAACGCGAATATCGCATTCGCGAGCACGGTAGCCACCGCCAGCCGCCCGGGGACCATGCGGGTGAGCCGGTTGATGAGCACATACATATCCTTCGCCGCGCCGCACTTGGCGAGGAACTCGCCCATGAGCATGAAGAGCGGGATCACCGCGAAGACGTAGTCGCGCAGCGCCTCGTACGCGGTCTGGGCGACGAAATTGCGGACGATCTCGATATCGCCCTGCATGAAGTAGATGCCGAGCGCCGCCGTGATACCGAGCGCGACGGCGATGTGCGTGCCGCTGAACACCACGACGAGCAGCACGCCGATCAGGGCCAGCATCTCGGTGACGCTGAACATGCCGCTACCTCCGCCGCCGGCGCCGCGCGCCGCCCCCGGTGCGCCGCATCAGTGGCTCCGCCCGCCCGCCGACGAGCCGCCAGCCAGAAATGCGCGCACGCCCTCGATGACGAGCAGCAGGTAATTCAGCACCGCGAGCGCGGCGCCGAGGATGATGATGAAGCGCGCGGGCCAGACCGGCACCCGCAGCGCGCCCTCGCCTTCGAACTCGTTCGAAGTCCAGGCGTGCGCAGCGAACTCGAAGCTGCCCCAGAGGATCAGGCCGAAGAACAGCACCCCGAGCACTGCGCCGATGATGCCAAGCACGTCGCGCACCCGCTGCGGCAGCGCCGAAATGAAAGCGTCCACGTGCAGCATCCCGCCGCTGCGGATCGCGTACCCCGCCTGGAGGTAGCAGATGATGACGATCGAGATCGAAACGATCTCGGGCGTGCCCTTCACCGGACTGTTGAACAGGACGCGCCCGATGACGTCCGCCACCACCAGGAAGGAAAGCAGGAACGCGAGCATCGCCGCGATGACGAGCAGCGCTCTCGTGATCCAGTCGTTTATTCGCGCGAGCAGACGCGCCTCCGTGCGGCGGGGGAAAAGAGAGACTACCGGCGGCGGGCGCCTGCGGCTCGCCCGCCGCCGCGCGGATCAGGCTACTTGATCTGGTAGCGCACCGGCCACTTGTGGCCGAGTTTCTCGGCTTGCTCGAGCGCGAGCTTCAGCACCTGGCTCGCCGGCAGCCCCTGCTTGTCGAGCTCGTCCGCCTTCTCCTGCGGCCAGCCCTTCAGCGAGTTCGCCCACTCGACGCGCACCGAGTCCGGCAGCTTCTTCACGTTGGTCCCGAGGGTCTTCAGCTGCTCGAGCTGCTTGGGGTAGTTCTCCAGGTTGACGGTGCCGGTGCGCGCCTCGTAATCGCGCCCGACCTCGAGGATGATGTCCTGCACTTCCTTCGGCAGCTTCGCCCAGCGGGCGCGGTTCACGGTGAGACCGTGCCAGGTGATCGCGCCGAAGCCGATTTCCGTGTAGTACTTGCCCACCTCGTAGAGCTTGAAGTTGACGTAGCCCGACGGGAACATGATCCAACCGTTGTAGACGCCGGTCTTCATCGCCGTGTAGGCCTCGGGAAGCGAGGACTGGACCGGGGTTGCGCCCGCGTACTCGAGCCACTTGAGGTTCAGGCCCGCCCCCGCGAGCTTCTGGCCCTTGATGTCGGAGACCTTGTTCCAGTCGAAGGTGGTGCCCAGGTTATAGCCGTTGTCGGCAATCAGCGCGATCAGCTTCTGGTTGTACTTGTCCTCGAACACACGGCTCATGTACGGCACCTTGTCGTAGACGGCGCGCGCGAGCTTCACGCTCGTCACCGGGTCCATCGTGCCGAACGGCAGCATGACCTGGAACGCGTGCAGCGGCAGGTTCGACGGCTCGAAGCAGAAGCAGTAGCCGCCGATGTCGATGATGCCGCTCTGCACGCCTTCGAGCGTGTCGGCGACTTTCACCATCGCGCCGCCGTAGCCCTCGATGAACTCCACCTTGTGCTTGGTGCGGGCGGCGACGCGCTTGGTCACCTCCGGCACGAAGAAGTTCTGCATCAGGTTGACGTAGGTGTTGACCGGCGGATGGCCGGAGGCGATGCGCAGCTTGATGTCTTCCGCGCGCGCGGTGCCACCCGACCCGAGAGACAGCACCGCCGCACACACGCTCACTGCCAGTACGATACGTTTCATGGTCCCCTCCCGAAGTGGATTGACCGGACAAAATCGTTGTTTTGCCGATGTTCGCCATTCTCCCTACCGGTGTCAATAGCGCGTCCGGCCCGGGGCCGCCGGTGCTAGAATCCGCGTCTCCGGCTCATCCTGGATTCGCGCAAGGGGAACTCATGGCGCTGTCGCATATCGGCATCAAGATCGAGCTCAATTTCCCGGCCGCCGAAGCGCAGCGCGCCGCCTGAGCGCGCCGCAGCGCCCATGCCGTCGAACCGCCGGCCGCGCGCGATCGTGATCGGCGGCTCGCTCGGCGGGCTGTTCGCCGCCAACCTGCTGCTGCGGCAGGGCTGGGACGTCGAGGTGTTCGAGCACTCCGGGGAGGAGCTCGCCGGGCGCGGCGCTGGCATCATCCCCCATCCGGGGCTGTTTCAGGCGCTGGAGCGTATCGGCGTTTCGATCGACGAGTCGTTCGGCGTCGATATTCCGGTGCGCGTCACCTTCGACCGCAGCGGCGCCACGATCGGCACGCTGCCGCTCAAGCAGTGCCTCACGACCTGGGGCCGCCTCTATCAGCTGTTGAGGGGCGTGTTTCTCAACGAGCGTTACCACTTCGGGTTTTCCTTCAAGCGCCACACACAGGACGCAAACGGCGTCACCGCTCACTTCGCCAACGGAGCCGTCACGCGCGGCGAGCTCCTGATCGGCGCCGACGGCATCCGCTCCACCGTGCGCGCGCAGCTCCTGCCCGAGGCGAAGCCGCAGTACGCCGGTTACGTCGGCTGGCGCGGGCTCGCCGACGAAACCGCCTTCTCGCCCGCAGTGCACCGCGATCTGTTTCCGAAATTCGCATTCTGCCTGCCCGAGCGCGAGCAGATGCTAGGTTACCCCGTCGCCGGCTTCACCAATTCGACCCGCCCAGGCGAGCGCTGCTTCAATTTCGTGTGGTACCGCCCGGTCGAGGAGTCGCGCGACCTGCCGCGGCTCTGCACCGACGTCGCGGGCAAGCTCCATGACATGTCGATCCCGCCGCCGCTCATCCGCGCCGAAGTGCTGGCGGAGATGCGCCGCGCAGCCGAGGAGCTGCTCTCGCCCCAGTTCGTCGAGGCGGTGCGCCACACGCGCCAGCCTTTCTTCCAGGCGATCTTCGACCTTGTATCCGCCCAGATCGCATTCGGGCGGGTGGCGCTGCTGGGCGACGCCGCGTTCGTTGCGCGGCCGCACGTGGGGATGGGAGTCACCAAGGCTGCGGGCGACGCGATGGTCCTCGCCGACCTGCTCCGCGAATCGAACAACGACGTGCCGGCCGCGCTCGCGCGCTACCGGTCGCTGCGGCTGCCCTTCGGGGCGGCGGTGGTCGACCACGGCCGCGAGCTCGGCTCCTATCTCCAGGGCCGCAGGACGGAGCAAGCCAGGCGCCACCACACCCCGGAAGCAGTGATGAGCGAGATCGC
>JAHFRO010000050.1:0-2566 GCA_023266245.1 Betaproteobacteria bacterium
GTTCGACATTGATCCGTTCAGCAAGCACTGCCTGCTCAACGGGCTCGACGAGATCGGCCACACGCTGCGTCAAGCCGACAAGATCAAGGCGTTCGAGGCGAAGCACCGCGAGCGCCAGCCGTGGCTGTTCGCGTGAAACGTGAAACGTGAAACGTGAAAAGTGAAAGGTGAAAGGTGGAAAGTAACCACCCTTTGTTTTTTTTCGTTTCACGTTTCACCTTTCATCTTTCACGGCATCTGAATGAAGATCGCAGTACTGGCCGGTGACGGCATCGGCCCGGAAATCGTCGCGCAGGCGGTGAAGGTACTCGAAGCGCTCGGCCGCGACGGGCTCAAGCTCGAGGTTGAAGAGGCGCCGTTCGGCGGTGCGGGCTTCGATGCTCACGGCGACCCGCTGCCCGAACCGACGCTGAAGCTCGCGCAGGCGGCGGACGCGGTGCTGTGCGGGGCGGTGGGCGGGCCCAAGTACGACGCATTGCCTCGGCCCCAGCGTCCGGAGCAGGGTATCCTCCGCATCCGCAAGGAACTGGGGCTTTTCGCCAACCTGCGCCCGGCAGTGCTGTTTCCGGAGCTGGTCGGCGTATCCAGCCTGAAGCCGGAAGTGGTGTCCGGGCTCGACATCATGATCGTGCGCGAACTGATTGGCGACATCTATTTCGGCGAGCCGCGCGGCCGGCGCGCGAACGCGCGCAGCGAGCGCGAAGGCTTTGACACCATGCTCTACTCGGAGCCGGAGATCCGGCGCATCGCCGAGATCGGATTCACTACGGCCGTGAAGCGCAACCGGAAACTGTGCTCGGTTGACAAGGAAAACGTGCTGGAGACCAGCCGCTTGTGGCGCGAGGTGGTGAGCGACGTCGGGAAGAAGTACCCCCAGGTCGAGCTCACCCACCTGTACGTGGACAACGCGGCGATGCAGCTGGTGCGTGCGCCCAAGCAGTTTGACGTCATCGTCACCGGCAACCTGTTTGGCGACATCCTGTCGGACGAGGCTTCGATGCTCACCGGCTCGATTGGCATGCTGCCTTCGGCCTCGCTCGATGCTAAGGCCAAGGGACTCTACGAGCCGGTGCATGGCTCGGCGCCGGACATCGCCGGCAAGAATCTCGCCAACCCGCTGGCGACGATACTCTCGTCGGCGATGATGCTGCGCTATACGTTTAGCCAGGAGGCAGCGGCGCGGCGTATCGAGGCAGCCGTGAAGAAGGTACTCGCCCAGGGCTACCGCACCCCGGACATACATGAGCCCGGAACGCGCAAGGTCGGCACCGTGGAGATGGGCGACGCGGTGGTCGCGGCGCTGCAATCGTGATGGGTGAAGAGGAGAAGCTGGTTTAAAGTACCGGCTTGATAGAATTGGATACTTTGATCTAAGGCAGCGGTCATGAAAAAAGTTGGCCTGATTGGTTGGCGCGGCATGGTGGGTTCGGTGCTGATGGACCGCATGCGCGCGGAGCGCGACTTCGAACTGATCGAGCCGACGTTTTTCTCCACCTCGCAGGTCGGCGGCAAGGGGCCGCGGATCGGGAAGGAAGTGCCGCCGCTCAAAGACGCGCGCGACGTGAAGAGCCTAGCGGCGATGGATATCTTCATTTCCTGCCAGGGCGGCGACTACACCAGAGAGGTCTACCCTAAGCTGCGCGCCGCGGGCTGGGGCGGATACTGGATAGACTCCGCTTCCGCGCTGCGCATGGAACAGGATGCGGTGATCATCCTCGATCCCGTCAACATGAACGTGATCGAGCGGGCGCTGGCAGGCGGCATCAGGAATTACATCGGCGGCAATTGCACGGTAAGCCTGATGCTGATGGCGGTGGGCGGGTTGTTCAAAGCCGGTTTCGTCGAGTGGATGACCGCCATGACTTACCAGGCAGCCTCCGGCGCAGGCGCACAGCACGTGCGGGAACTGGTGCAGCAGATGGGCAAGCTGCACGGCGCAGCAATGCACCTGGTGGATGACCCGGCTTCCGCTGTGATCGCGATTGACAAGGCGGTGACGGAAGCGATACGCAGCGAAAGCCTGCCGACCGAGCATTTTGAGTTTCCGCTGGCCGGCAGCCTGCAGCCGTGGATACACGACGACCTCGGCAACGGTCAGAGCCGGGAAGAGTGGAAAGGCATGGCCGAGACCAACAAGATCCTCGGCAGGTCCGCCAGGCCGATACCGGTGGACGGGATCTGCGTGCGCATCGGCGCGATGCGCTGCCACAGCCAGGCCTACACCATCAAGCTCAACAAGAATCTCCCGCTCAAGGAGATCGAAGCCATACTCGCGTCCGCCAACGACTGGGTGAAAGTCGTGCCGAACGAGCGCGAGGCCACGCTGCGCGAGCTGACGCCGGCGGCGGTCACCGGAACGCTTTCCATTCCAGTGGGGCGGTTGCGGAAACTCCCGATGGGCGGCGAGTACCTTGCGGCGTTCACGGTGGGCGACCAGTTGCTGTGGGGCGCGGCCGAGCCGCTGCGGCGCATGTTGCGCATCCTGCTCAAGGCCGAAGCCGCGCCGGCGCGCTTGCGCGGGCGGGGGAGCGCCAGACGCAAGGCGGCGGTCGGCGCCTGATCAGGC
>JAHFRO010000050.1:2666-8009 GCA_023266245.1 Betaproteobacteria bacterium
AAAAATGAGAAGGGTGCCGTTGTGCGCGATTCCATCGTGATGACATGGCTTGCGGCGCTGCTGATGGCGCTGGCGCCCTGTATTGCAAACGCGGCCGGCCTGGGGAGGCTCACCGTTCTGTCGGCGCTGGGTCATCCGCTCAACGCGGAAATCGAATTGTTGTCGGTGGCGAAGGATGAACTCGCCACGCTCAACGCACGTCTTGCTTCGCCCGATGCCTATCGCCAGTCCAACCTGCAGTACAACCAGGCACTGCCGGGCGTGCGCTTGAGCGTCGAGAAACGTTCCGACGGACAGCCGTACCTGAGGATTACCACGAACCGACCCGTCAACGAGCCCTTCATCGACCTGCTGATCGAATTGACCTGGTCCTCGGGGCGCCTGGTGCGCGAATACACCGCTCTGCTCGATCCGCCGGGTATTGCGCCGGCGCCGCCCGCACCGACGGTTTCTGTCGCGCCCGACACGCGTCCCGAACCGGCGCCGCAGCCGCCGGTAACCGCCGCGGCGCCCGCGGTCACCAGGCCCGTTATCACGGCGCCGATGGCGGGCGCCAGGGAATATGGCCCGATCCAGCGCGGCGAGATACTCGGCAAGATTGCCAGAAGCGTGATGCCGGAAGGCGTTACTCTGGAGCAGATGCTGGTCGGGCTCTATCGCAGCAATCCTGAGGCGTTCATCAGGAAGAACCTGAACCTGGTGCGGACCGGCAAGATCCTGCGCGTGCCCGAGAAGGAAGAACTGGCCGCGATCCCGCAGCGCGAGGCGGTGAAAGAATACCGCGCGCAGGTGGCTGACTGGAACGCCTATCGTCAGAAGCTCGCCGATGCCGCGGGCGTCGCGCCGGCCGAAGGCCGCAGCGCGGTCAGCGGGCGCATCACGACCCGGGTTGAGGACAAGGCCGGCGGCGGCGAGCCGAAGGACGTGGTGCGGCTGTCCAGGGGCGAACCGCCCGGTGCCGGGGCAGGAGCCGCCAAGGGCAAGCCGCGCAGCAACGCCGAGCGCATCCGCATGCTGGAAGAAGAAGTGGTTGCGCGTGAGAAGGCGTTGAACGAAGCCAACGAACGCGTCGCCCAGCTCGAGAAAACCATCAAGGACATGCAAAAGCTGGTCGAGCTGAAGAGCCCGGGAATGGCCGCGGCTCAGCGGCAGGCCGAGCAGGCCGCCAAGCCCAAACCGGAAGCCGCGCCGGCAGCGAAGCCCGCGCCCAAGCCGGAGGCGGTCGCAGCCGCCAAGCCGGATGCTGCCAAGCCCGCTGAAACACCGAAGCCGGAGCAGGCTGCCGCGCCGGAGCAGCCCAAGCCCAAGCCCAAAGTCGTCGCGCCGCCTCCCCCGTCCGAGCCCGAATTGATCGACCAGATCATGGAGGCGGTGAGCGATCCGCTCTACCTCGCTGCAGGCGGTGGCGTCATCGTGCTCGGCGGAGTCGCGTTGTGGATGGTGCGGCGGCGCCGCTCGCAGGCCGAAGCGGATGACACCAGGCCGCCCAGGTCGGCACCGACTCTGGGCGAGGCGGCTGTCGCTGCGGCGGGGGCAGCCGCCGTAACCGCAGTCACAACCGCCGCAACCCCGGCCATGACTCAAACTGCGGCAGCCGCGGCGCCGAGCGACGAGGTTGATCCGCTCGCCGAAGCCGAGGTCTACATCGCTTATGGGCGCGACGGGCAGGCCGAGGAGATCCTCAAGGAAGCGCTTGCCAGAGCCCCGCAGCGCGAGGAAGTGCAGTTGAAGCTGCTCGAGATCTACTCCGCGCGCAAGGACAAGACCGCGTTCGGCAAGCTCGCCGGCGGCTTCCACAAGTTGACCGGCGGCGCCGGCGACGGCTGGCTGAAGGTGGCGGCGATGGGCTACGCGCTCGATCCCGTCAATCCGCTCTACGAAGCGGGCAAGAGCGCGCCGGCCGCGGCACCGCTCACTAAAGGCCCGATCACCGGCACCGATCTCGACTTTGATCTGGGTCTCGGCGCGGGGGTCGGCACCTCGACCGACATCACGCTCGACGCAGGCGCGGTGCGGGAGGCCACACAGGCTGCCAGGCTCGACTCGGCCGAAGCGCGGAAGGCGGAAGAACCGGCCCGGCCGCTCATGCCCGACTTCACGCTGGACGCGCCGGGGGACAGCAACATTATGGATTTCCAGATCGAGCTGCCCAAGACCGAGGTCCCGCCTCCGGATGATCAGCCCACGGCGGTCACCACCAAAGTGCAGGGTGGCGGGATCGATTTCAAGCTTGACATGGGTGACATCAATCTCACTCTCGACGACAAGCTGAAGGCCGAAACGGCGGCGGCGGGCGGGGACAAGGATGGCCACTGGTACGACGTGCAGACCAAGTTCGATCTGGCCAAGGCGTACCACGAGATGGGCGACAAGGATGGCGCCAAAGAGATCCTGCAGGAAGTGATCAAGGAAGGCGATTCCGAGCAGAAAGCAAAAGCCAAGGCCCTGTTGGACAATTTAGGCTGAGCGGGTAGCACGACAGATCGAACGAACCGCGGCAGTGTGACGCTGTCGCGGTTTTTGTTTTTCTGAAGCGACCAGGAGCAGTTTAGCCACAGAGAGCACAGAGAACACAGAGAGTTGAGAAACTTAAAGCGCTCCTTGCTCGTTCCTGTCTTGTTTTGTCTTTCTCTGTGAACTTTGTGTCCTCTGTGGCAGGATTTTGCTTTTTCGATTCTTCAAGATGATTCTGAGCGATGAGAATTGCGTTGGGAATGGAGTACGACGGCAGCCGGTTCTGCGGCTGGCAGACCCAGCCGGACGGCTGCGCGGTGCAGGACGCGCTCGAGCACGCGCTGTCCAAAATCGCCGGCACGCCCGTTGCCACCATCTGCGCCGGGCGCACCGATGCCGGCGTGCACGCGCTCGCGCAGGTGGTGCATTTCGACACCGCCGTGGAGCGCCCGGTCGCGGCGTGGGTGCGCGGGGTGAACGCGCTGCTGCCGCCGGCCTGCGCCGTGACCTGGTCGCAGCCGGTGCCGCAGGATTTTCACGCGCGCTATTCGGCGCTCGCCCGCTGCTATCGCTACCTGCTGCTCAACCATCCGGTGCGGCCGGCGGCGGATCACGCGCGGGTGGGATGGTTCCACGTGCCGCTCGATCTGGAACAGATGCAGCGCGCGGCGCGGTTGCTGATCGGCGAGCACGATTTCAGCGCGTTCCGTGCCGCCGACTGCCAGGCGCGCTCGCCGATGCGCACGCTGGCGCGGCTCGACATCGCGCGCCACGGCGACTACGTGGTGTTCGATTTCTGCGCCAACGCGTTCTTGCACCACATGGTGCGCAACATCGTGGGCTGCCTGGTTTACGTCGGCAGGGGGGGATATCCTCCGGAATGGATGGGCGAGGTGCTGGCAAGCCGTGACCGCACGCGGGCGGCGCCCACCTTCGAGGCGGCGGGACTGTATCTTTCGCAGGTGACCTACGAGGCGCGCTGGGGCCTGCCGGCGGCGCCGCGCGCAACGCTGATGGAGCAGAGTAAGTTCTTGAACCACGAAGGACACTAAGGACACGAAGTTTTTTGAGTGAACTGTTTTTCCTTTGCGTCCTTTGTGTCCTTTGTGGTTAAGGATTTTGCTTTTCCCGTTTTCGAAGTAGGGTCTAAGTGAGATGGCTACGGCGGTGAAAATCTGCGGTATCACGCGTGTGGCGGATGCGCTCGCCGCAGCGCGTGCCGGCGCGCACGCGATCGGGCTCGTGTTCTACCCGCCGAGCCCGCGTTATGTCGCGCCGGCGCAGGCCCGCGAGATCATTCGCGCGCTCCCGCCGTTTATCACCGCGGTCGGACTGTTTGTGGACGCCCCGGCGGAAGAGGCGCGGGCAACGATCCGGCAGGCGCCGGTCAACCTGCTGCAGTTTCACGGCGCAGAGACGCCGCAGTATTGCCGGCAGTTCGATCGACCGTACATCAAGTCGGTGCGGGTCAGGGCGGGGGTGGATTTGCTACAATACGCGCGGGATTATCACGATGCCAAGGCGCTGCTGCTCGACGCGTACGTCGAGGGACTGCACGGCGGCAGCGGCGTCGCGTTCGACTGGGGCCTCGTGCCGCACGAACTGCCGCTGCCGGTGATTCTGTCGGGCGGACTCACAGCCGATAATGTCGGGGACGCGGTGCGGCGGGTGCGGCCGTGCGCGGTCGATGTGTCGAGCGGCGTCGAGTCCGCCAAGGGCATCAAGGACGCGGCCAGAATCGCCGCGTTCATCAGGGGAGTGCGCAATGCGGATGTATGACCTGCCCGATCCCCGCGGCCATTATGGGCCGTACGGCGGAGTGTTCGTCGCCGAGACGCTGATCCATGCGCTCGACCAGCTCAAGGAAGCCTACGCGCGCTATCAGCAGGATCCCGATTTCCTCGCCGAGTTTGCCTACGAGCTCAAGCACTACGTCGGGCGACCGAGCCCGATCTACCACGCCAGGCGCTGGTCGGAGCGCTTCGGCGGCGCGCAGGTCTATCTCAAGCGCGAAGACCTCAACCACACCGGCGCGCACAAGATCAACAACGTGATCGGCCAGGCGCTGCTCGCGCGCCGCATGGGCAAGCCGCGCGTCATCGCCGAAACCGGCGCCGGCATGCACGGGGTGGCGGCCGCCACTATCGCCGCGCGCTACGGCATGGAGTGCGTGGTCTACATGGGCTCGGAGGACATCAAGCGCCAGGCGGCGAACGTCTATCGCATGAAGCTGCTGGGCGCTGCCGTGGTGCCGGTGGAAAGCGGATCGAAGACGCTGAAGGACGCGCTCAACGAAGCGATGCGCGACTGGGTGACCAACGTCGAGAACACCTTCTACATCATCGGCACCGTCGCCGGTCCGCATCCGTATCCGATGATGGTGCGCGATTTCCAGACGGTGATCGGGCGCGAGGCGAGAGAGCAGATGCCGGAGCTCACCGGGTGCCAGCCCGACGCCATCCTCGCCTGTGTCGGCGGCGGCTCCAATGCCATGGGCATCTTCTACCCGTACATCGCGGACGAGAAGGTGCGCCTGATCGGGGTGGAAGCGGCGGGTTACGGGCTGGAGAGCGGCAAGCACGCAGCGACCCTGTGCGCGGGCAAGCCCGGCGTGCTCCACGGCAACCGCACCTACCTGCTGCAGGACGAGAACGGCCAGATCATCGAGACCCACTCGATCTCGGCCGGGCTCGACTATCCCGGCGTCGGACCCGAGCACGCCTGGCTGAAAGACTGCGGGCGCGCCGAGTACGTCGCAGTAACCGACGAGGAGGCGGTGCAGGCCTTTCACGATCTGTGCCGGCTCGAGGGCATCATTCCCGCGCTCGAATCAGCCCATGCGCTCGCGTACGCGGCGAAGATCGCGCCGCGCATGAGGCAGGACCAGAT
>JAHFRO010000050.1:8109-11339 GCA_023266245.1 Betaproteobacteria bacterium
ATGTCACGGATCGCCGCCACCTTCGAAGCGCTCAAGAAGAAGGGGAAGAAGGCCCTGATCCCCTTCATCACGGCCGGCGATCCCGATCCCAGGCTGACGGTTGCCCTGATGCACGCGCTGGTCGAAGGCGGCGCGGATGTGATCGAGCTGGGCGTGCCTTTCTCCGATCCCATGGCCGACGGTCCTGTGATCCAGCGCTCGAGCGAACGGGCGCTCAAGCACGGTGTCACGCTCAAGAACGTGCTGGGCTTCGTCGCCGAGTTCCGCACTACCAACCGCACCACACCGCTAGTGGTGTTCGGCTACGCCAATCCGGTCGAGGCGATGGGCATGGAGCGCTTCTCCCAGTCCGTCAAAACCGCGGATGCCGACGGCGTGCTGGTGGTGGACTATCCGCCGGAAGAAGCGCAGCGCCTGGTGGAACTGCTCGATGCGCACGGGCTGGACACGATTTTCCTGCTCTCGCCCACCACCACGGATGGACGGCTCAGACAGGTGGCGAAGCTCGGCCGCGGCTACCTCTATTACGTGTCGCTCAAGGGCGTGACCGGCGCCTCGCACATCGATCTCGCCGATGTCGCGATGCGCATGAAGCACATCCGCGAATTCACCCGGCTGCCGGTGGGCGTCGGCTTCGGCATCCGCGATGCCGCGACCGCGCAGGCGGTGGCCTCGGTCGCGGACGCGGTGGTGATCGGCAGCCGGCTGGTGCAGGAAATCGAGAATTCCCGCCGCGAGGAGGTCCTCGCGAACGTCAAGGCGTTCATGGCCGGCATACGCCGCGCGATGGACGGGACCAAGGCGGAGGTGGCGGCATGAGCTGGTTGCAGAAGCTGCTGCCGCCCAAGATCAAGCGCGATGCCGGCGCGCCGAAGAAAGTCGTTCCCGAGGGACTGTGGAGCAAGTGCGAGTCGTGCGAGGCGGTGCTGTATCGTGCCGACCTCGAGAAAAATCTCCACGTCTGCCCCAAGTGTGCCCATCACAACCGGATTTCGGCGCGCGAGCGGCTCGACTGCCTGCTCGACCGCGAGGGACGCTACGAAATCGGCGCCGAGGTGGCACCGGTCGACAGCCTCAAGTTCAAGGACAGCAGGCGCTACACTGAGCGGCTGGAGGAAGCGCGCAACGACACCTCGGAAGAGGACGCGCTGGTGGCCATGCAGGGCAGCATCAAGACGATTCCAGTGGTGGCGGCGGCGTTCGAATTCAGGTTCCTCGGCGGCTCGATGGGCTCGGCGGTGGGCGAGCGCTTCGTGCGCGGGGCGCAGGTATGCCTCGAGCAGCGGCTGCCGTACGTCTGCATCACAGCGAGCGGCGGCGCACGCATGCAGGAGGGGCTGATGTCGCTCATGCAGATGGCGAAGACCTGCGCCGTGCTCACCCAGCTTGCCCGGGAACGGCTGCCGTTCATCCCGGTGCTGACCGATCCCACCATGGGCGGGGTATCCGCGAGCTTTGCCATGATCGGCGACGTGGTCATCGCGGAACCCGGGGCGCTCATCGGGTTTGCCGGGCCGCGCGTCATCGAGCAGACCGTGCGCGAGACGCTGCCGGAAGGCTTCCAGCGCTCCGAGTTCCTGCTCAAGCACGGCGCGATCGACATGATCGTCGATCGCCGCGAGATGCGCGACAAGCTCGCGGCCCTGCTCGCGATGCTGCTCAAGCTGCCGCCCGCCGCTTGAAGTCGCGGGTCACGGGTCGCGGGTCACGGGTCACAGGCGGCACATCCACGACGTGAGTACAACGAACTCGGGACTCGGGACTCGGGACTCGGGACTCGAGACGCTCGCGCAGTGGCTTGAGTACATCGAGCGCCTGCACCCGAAGACGATCGCGCTCGGGCTGGAGCGCGTCAACCGCGTCAAGCAGGCACTCGGGCTTCAGCCGCCCTTTCCCATCATCATCGTGGGCGGCACCAACGGAAAAGGCTCGGCGTGCGCGATGCTGGAGGCGATCCTCGCGCAGGCCGGCTACCGGGTCGGCTGCTACACCTCGCCGCACCTGCTGCGCTACAACGAACGGGTGCGCATCGCGCGTGCCGAGGCGCCCGACGCGGACCTCGTTCGTGCGTTTGCCGCAGTGGAGGCCGCGCGGGGGGAGGTGCCGCTCACCTACTTCGAGTTCGGTACGCTGGCGGCGCTGTGGCTGTTCGTCGCGCGGCCGGTGGACGTTGCAGTGCTGGAGGTAGGGCTCGGGGGCCGGCTCGACGCGGTCAACGTCTTCGATGCCGACTGCACGGTGGTCACCACCGTGGACATCGACCACGTGGATTATCTGGGCGCGGATCGCGAGGCGATCGGTTATGAGAAGGCCGGCATTTTCCGCAGCGGACGACCGGCGGTGTGTGCCGATGCGGCGCCGCCGGCCGGACTCACGCACTACGCCGCGGAGATCGGCGCGCGGCTGCTGCTGATCGGCGCCGACTTCGGCGCCACTGCGCGCGGCGCGCAGTGGCAGTACTGGGGACCCCGCGGCAAGCGCAACGCACTGCCGCACCCGGCGCTGCGCGGGGCCCACCAGCTCGGCAACGCCGCAGCTGCGATCACCGCGCTTGAGTGCCTGCGGCAGCAGTTGCCGGTGACCATGAACGACATCCGCATCGGGCTGCTGCAGGCGGAAATCCCGGGGCGCTTCCAGGTGCTGCCGGGCCGACCGGCGGTGATCCTGGATGTCGCGCACAATCCCCATGCGGCGCGCGCGCTGGCGGCCAACCTCGCGGCCATGGGGCGCGCCGGGCGCACGCTCGCGGTGTTCGCCATGCTGAAAGACAAGGACATCGCCGGCGTGATCACCGCGTTGCAGACGCTGGTCGGTCACTGGTTCGTTGCCGGCCTGGCCGGGCCGCGCGGCGCCAGCGCTGCCGAACTGCACCAGATGCTCGCTGCTGCCGGTGTCACTCCGGTCACGCCGTGCGCGACGGTGGCCGCGGCCTACGCGCAAGCCTGTGATATGGCGACGGAAAATGATAGAATTTTGGTATTCGGATCGTTTTACACCGTGGCCGCGGTGATGCAGCTGCTCGAGCACCAAAAGGCATCCCCGGCCAAGGGCGAAATCCGAGGAAATCCAAAGCCTTAAACGAAGGCGGCGGGGTCGACAGCGGCAGATGGCGCGAACGATTAGCGACGAAGAATTACAGCTTAAACGACGCGCAAGGCGGCGCCTGATCGGCGCCATCGTGTTGGTCACGGCGATCGTGGTAGTGCTGCCGATGGTGCTGGATTCAGAGC
>JAHFRO010000050.1:11439-15823 GCA_023266245.1 Betaproteobacteria bacterium
CAGGTGATCGCACTCGCCGACGCGGAGAAGGCGAAAGAGAGGCAGGCCCGAATCGCGGCCGCCGGCATCCAGTCCTATACTGAGGTCGTCAAGACCGTGAAGGGTGATGTAACGCGGGTGCGCGTGGGTCCGTTTGCCACGCGCGAGGCCGCGGAAAAGGCGCGCGAGCATCTGAAGACGATTGGCGAGAACGGCTACGTCACCGCTAGATGACCCTCTTCGATTACGCTGTGCTCACCATCGTCGGACTGTCGGTTCTGCTCAGCGTGATACGGGGCCTGGTGCGCGAAGTGTTGGCGCTGCTCGCCTGGGTGCTCGCTTTTATTGCGGCGAACCTGCTCGCCGCAGAGCTCGCGGTGCTACTGCCGGCCGAGATACCGGGCGAAGAACTGCGCCTGCTGGCGGGTTTCGCGGGCGTGTTCCTGGCAGTGCTGCTGTTGATGAGCCTGCTTGCCATCGCGGCCTCCAAACTGGTAAAAAGCGCCGGTCTCGGTGTGGAAGACCGCATGCTGGGCGGGGTTTTCGGCCTGGCGCGCGGTGTGCTGGTGGTGATGGTTTTGGTGCTGCTCGCGGGGCTGACGTCGCTGCCCCGCCAGCCGGTGTGGCGCAACGCGGTGTTGAGCAAGCCGCTGGCAACGTTTGCCGGTTACATCAGGGTCTGGCTGCCGGCGGAACTGTCGAAACGCATCAACTACGATTAAGAGCCTCTAAGGACGCGCGATGTGCGGGATAGTCGGTGTCGTGGCTAAAAACCCGGTGAACCAGCTGCTCTACGACGGGCTGCTGGTGCTGCAGCACCGCGGCCAGGACGCGGCCGGCATCGTGACCGCCGAGGGCCCCAATTTCCACATGCACAAGGGACCCGGCATGGTGCGTGACGTGTTCCGCACGCGCAACATGCGCGCGCTGGTGGGCTACTCCGGCATTGCCCATACGCGCTATCCGACGGCAGGTTCCGCGTGGTCGGGGGCGGAATCGCAGCCGTTCTACGTCAACTCGCCGTTCGGTATCGTGCTCGGGCACAACGGCAACCTGACCAACACCGAGCAGCTCAAGAATGACCTGTTCCGCCAGGACCTGCGGCACGTCAACACCAACTCCGACTCCGAAGTGCTGCTCAACGTGTTGGCGCACGAGCTGCAGGAGGCCGCCACTAACTACCGGCTCGACCCCGCGACCGTCTTCGCCGCGGTCTCCGGCGTGTATCGCCGCTGCCGCGGCGCGTATGCCGTGGTGGCGATGATCGCGGGCTACGGGCTGCTCGCGTTCCGCGACGCCTACGGCATCCGGCCGCTGGTTTTCGGGCGCGCCGAAACCGACCACGGTTACGAGTACATGGTCGCCTCGGAAAGCGTCGCGCTCGACGCACTCGGCTTCCAGGTGATGCGCGACGTGGCGCCGGGGGAGGCGATTTTCATCGACCAGGACGGCCATTTCTATAACCGGCAGTGCGCGCCGAATGCCTCGCTTAACCCGTGCATCTTCGAGTTCGTTTACCTCGCCCGGCCGGACTCGGTGATCGACGGCATCTCGGTCTATGAGACCCGGCTGCGCATGGGCGTCAGCCTCGCCGAGAAGATCAGGCGCCAGCACCGCCATCTCGACATTGACGTCGTGATCCCGATTCCGGACTCGAGCCGGCCGGCGGCGATGGAACTGTCCAAGCAGTTGAACCTCCCATACCGCGAGGGCTTCATCAAGAACCGCTACATCGGCCGCACTTTCATCATGCCGGGGCAGTCGATCCGCCAGAGATCGGTGCGACAGAAGCTCAACGCGATCGCGATGGAGTTCAGGGGCAAGAACGTGCTGTTGGTGGATGATTCCATCGTGCGCGGCAACACCAGCCGCGAGATCGTGCAGATGGCGCGCGAAGCGGGCGCGCGCAAGGTGTTCTTCGCCTCCGCCGCGCCGCCGGTGCGCTATCCCAACGTCTACGGCATCGACATGCCCACCCGCGAGGAGCTGATTGCCAACGGCCGTACCGAGGCCGAGGTCGCGCGCGAGATCGGTTGCGACGAGCTGATCTACCAGGATCTCGATGCCCTGATCGAGGACGTGCACAGCGTCAATCCGAAAGTCACCCGCTTCGAGGCCTCGTGCTTCAGCGGCGTCTACATCACCGGCGACGTGACCCAGGAATACCTCGACGGGGTGGAAGCCAAGCGGCGCGACGGCGCCAAGATGGCCGAGGCCGCCGCGGCGAGCACCCAGCTCGATCTGGGCCTGGAACTGGTGGACTAGGTCGGTTTTGAATTTCCTGCCGGTTTGACAGGCGTTCAAGCCGGAGGTAATCTTGGATTGCGCCGATTTGAAGATCAGCTTGCGGGCGCCCCCGGCGAAAGCCGGGCGTAAAAATAAATTCAGCTAAAGCGACGGCGAACCCGGTCCGCGTAAGCTGTCCGGGTTTTTGTTTTTTTACGGCAGGGGCATGACATGACCGACGAATACCGATTGGATACGCTGGCGGTGCGGGCGGGAACCGAGCGCAGCCAGTTCAACGAGCACTCGGAGGCGCTGTTTCTCACCTCGAGCTTCGTGTTCAAGTCTGCTGCCCAGGCGGCGGCGCGCTTCGCCAACCAGGAGCCGGGGAACATCTATGCGCGCTTCACCAACCCGACCGTCACCGCCTTCGAGCAGCGGCTCGCCGCCCTCGAAGGCGCTGAATGCTGCATCGCTACCGCTTCCGGCATGGCGGCGATCCTCTCGTGCGTGATGGGACTGCTGAAGGGCGGCGAACACATCGTGTGCTCCGCAGGCGTGTTCGGCGCCACGGTGCAGCTGCTGGGCAACATTCTCAAGCGCTTCGGGATGGACACCACCTTCGTCTCCGGCACCGATCTCGCCGCATGGGAGAAAGCGGTGCAGCCGAATACCCGGTTGCTGTTTCTGGAGACGCCGTCCAACCCGCTGATCGAGGTCTACGACATTGCCGCGCTTTCCCGCGTAGCGAAGAAGGCCGGCGCGCTGCTCGCGGTCGACAACTGCTTCTGCACGCCGGTGCTGCAACGCCCGCTCGAGCTCGGCGCCGACATCGTGATCCACTCCGCCACCAAGTACCTCGATGGCCAGGGGCGGGTGCTGGGCGGAGCGGTGCTGGGAAAACGCGATGTGATCTACGAGGGCGTGTTCGGCTTCCTGCGCACGGCGGGACCGACGCTGAGTGCATTCAATGCGTGGGTGATCCTGAAGGGGCTGGAGACGCTGAGGATCCGCATGGAGGCGCAGTCGGCGAGCGCCGTGGAACTCGCGCGCTGGCTGGAGCAGCAGCCGCGCATCGGGCGCGTTTATTACCCCGGGCTGCCGTCGCATCCCCAGCACGAACTGGCGAAAAAACAGCAGAAGGGCCCCGGCGCGATCGTGTCTTTCGACGTCAAGGGCGGGCGCGAAGCGGCGTGGCGCGTGGTCGATGCTACGCGGCTGATCTCCATCACGGCGAACCTCGGCGACACCAAGACCACCATCACGCACCCGGCTTCCACCACGCACGGACGGATCTCGCCGGAGGCGCGCGCCGCGGCGGGTATAGGGGAGGGGTTGCTGCGCGTTGCAATGGGCCTCGAGGCGATCGAGGACGTCAAGGCCGACCTGGCGCGCGGGTTAGGAAAATAGCCGCCAAGACGCCAAGAACGCCAAGAAAAGCAACACAAAGATTGAACCGCCAAGGCCGCCAAGGAAAAGCGAAAGACCACCTCTCACCGCAGAGGACACGGAGGACGCGGAGGAAAGACGAAAAAACCTGAAACACAATGTACACGAAGGACACAAAGGAAAACCAAGTAAGCTGCAGATGCACGCCGATGTAATGAGTGATTGAGTGACTGAGTGGTTAAGTGATTGCATGGTGGATGGTTGCCGACCTCGTGATGCCCCGCCTTATCTTAATCACCGGCTGTTTCACGATTGCCTTCCCGCCGTTCCCGTTGATTGCGGGCGGTGTGTTCCGCCGCCATGAGCCCTCGCTCCACTGTCACCGCGGTGATTTCCACCTCCCATGTGGGGCGCGGGATTACCGCTACTCGCGGATGGTCGGGGGGCAGGGACACTGTCGCGTATCGTTGTGACGGGATGGCTGGCGTGCCCGCGATCGCTGAAGCCCCCCCTTTCTGCGCGACGGCTGCTTTCTGAGACCGCGGGCTGCCGTGCGTTCCCGTTGCCGTTTGCAGCAGCGCCGTCGGGACGTACGGCAGGGCGGACGGCAGGTGCTGTGACCGCCGGTTGAGGGTCAACGCTACGCGCTTGGGGGCGGGCATCGGGCGCCACGACCGCCGGTTGAGGGTCAACGCTACGCGCCTGGGGGCGGGCGGGTGTTATGACTGCCGGTTGAGGCGGGACGCTACGCGCGTTGAGGCGGGCATCCCTGCGCGGATCCGAACGCGCGTCA
>JAHFRO010000164.1 GCA_023266245.1 Betaproteobacteria bacterium
CAAAAGCGTGGTCGCAGACGTGAGGCGCATTCGAAATCATCCTTTAGTTCCCGGTGACATCCCTATCTACGGGTATATCTACGACGTCACGACCGGAAGATTGGTGGAGGTTCCCGAGGCCACCGAGGTTGGCAAGGCTAGGTGACCTACCAGGGATCTGACCGGTCGGGGAGATATGTAACAAAGAAGTCCGGGGACATGGGTAACACGTTTCCGCGCTTTGAACAGCGATTAACTCGTCCGTTTGAACACGGGCTTGATTTTGGTTTTTCTTGGCGGTCTTGGCGGTTCCGAGAGGCCGTGAATCGTGAGTGGTGAGTCGTGAATGGACTTGCTTTTGTTTGTGTCCTTCGTGTCCTTAGTGGTTCAGCTTTTATTTTCGGTTTTCTTGGCGGCCTTGGCGTCTTGGCGGCTAATTTAGGGGTGCATCCGCGGACGCGGCGAAGCCGTATCATGGGCGGTCGTGACCCGACCATAATGACCAGAGGGAGGTGACCCATGGCCAAACCAGCCGTACGCCGTCAAAGCGAATACGTTCCGCTGACCAAGGAGCATTTCCGCGAGCGCTTTTTCTCGAAGTTCTACGACCCCGCCTTCGACAAGGTGCGTCCGGAGCTCGAGAAGGTGTTCGAAGTCGCGTGGGACGGCTACATCGTCTATCGCAAGTCCCCGCGCACCACCCCCGCCGGGAAGGGCTTCGCCGATCCCTCCTACAAGGTCGCCGTCGAATGGCTCGAAACCCGCGCGAAGATCCAGGCCGCGGAAAAGCGCCAGCAGGACCCGAAATCGCCGTCGCGCATCCTCATCGTGAACGGCTCGACGCGCAGCGAGCACACCTGCCCGGGAGAGATTTCAAAGACCCGCCGCCTCGCGCAGCAGGCGCAAAAGACGATTGAATCGCTGCCCGGTTATGAGGCGGATTTCCTCGACATCTCAACGCTCGCCGACGAGCCGTGGAAGGTGATTCATCCGTGCAAGGCCTGCGTCTCAACTTCCCAGCCGCTCTGCCACTGGCCCTGCACGTGCTACCCGAACCACGCGCTCGGCCAGACCAACGACTGGATGGCCGAGATCTATGAACGCTGGGTCGCGGCGCACGGCGTCATGATCGTGTGCCCCGTACACTGGTACCAGGCGCCCGCGAGTCTGAAGCTGATGATAGACCGCTTGGTGTGCGCCGACGGCGGCAACCCGGATCCGACATCAACGCACGGCAAGGACCCGGCGATGGCGAAGGAGCTCGAGCTGAAAGGCTGGAGCTATCCCAAGCACCTCGCGGGGCGCGCCTTTTCAATCGTCGCGCACGGGGATGCGGCGGGGCCGGAGAACCTGCGGCGCATGCTGGCCGACTGGCTCACCGACATGGAGATGATCCCGGCCGGCCCGACGGCGCTGATCGACACCTGGATCGGCTGGTACCAGCCCTACGCCACGAGCCACGAGGACCTCGACCAGGACAAGGACGTCTTCGCCGAGGTGAAAAACGCCGCGCTCGCGCTTGCCAACATGGTGAAGCAGATCCGGTCCGGGAAATACCACGCGCCGGACGAAGACCTGCACGACCCGCGCGAGAAATAACGAAAAGTTTCGAGTTGCGAGTTCCTGGTTTCTAGTTGTTGGTTTGCCGAGGTCGGTTTTTAACTCGAAACTAGAAACCCGAAACCAGAAACTGAAGTTAGTGATGTGCTTCGGAGGGAATCGCGGGCAGCGAACCGCTGCGCAGGTTGCTGAGATGCCGCTGCCGCACCAGCGCCATGGTCGCCGCGACGAACACGCCGAACAGCACGATCACCGTGTAGATCGAGAGGTTGACCAAGATCAGCAGCGCATAGACTCCGAGCATCAACAGGATGCTCAGATTCTCATTGAAGTTCTGCACCGCGATCGAGTGGCCTGCCCCCATCAGGATGTGGCCGCGATGCTGCAGCAGCGCGTTCATCGGCACCACGAAGAACCCGGCGAGCGCCCCGATCAGCACCATCAGCGGAATGGCGACGGTGACGCTCCTCACGAAGATCATCACGATCACGATCACCCCCATCGCGATACCCACCGGCACTACGTTGACCGCGCGGTTCAGCGGGATGAACTTCGCGGCGATTACCGCTCCCATCGCGATGCCGACAGCGACGATACCCTGCAACGCGGTCGCTTGCGACAGCGTGTAGCCAAGCGCGCTATCCGCCCATTTGATCACGATGAACTGCAGCGTCGCGCCTGCGCCCCAGAACAGCGAGGTCGTGGCGAGCGAGATCTGTCCCAGCTTGTCGCTCCACAGCAGCTTCATGCAGTGCGCGAACTCGTGCACCAGGAACAGGGGGTTCTTGCTCGGTGGCCGGTGGTCCACGCCGGTGCGCGGGATGTAGAGGTTGAAGATCGCCGCGATCACGTAGAAGCTGATGATCATGGTGATCGCAATTTCCGGAGCGGTGTCTATGCCGGTCTCAAGTCGCGGGATGTCAATGGCGAGCAGCCTTGAGGACACCGTTTCGCTGATCAGCACGCCGCCGAGCAGGGTGCCGAGCATGATCGAGGCCACCGTCAGGCCCTCCATCCAGCCGTTGGCGATGACGAGCTTCTGGTGCGGCAGGTACTCGGTGAGGATGCCGTATTTGGCGGGCGAGTAGGCCGCCGCGCCGAATCCGACTACCGCGTAGGCGAGAAGCGGATGCACGCCGAACAGCATCATCAGGCAACCCGCGATCTTGATAAGGTTGGCGATGAACATCACCTGGCCCTTGGGCAGCGCATCGGCGAAGGCGCCGACGAACGGCGCGAGTACGACGTACGACACGGTGAAGAACAGCTTGAGCATCGGCGTAAGCCACTCGGGTGAGCTGAGCAGCATCAGCGCGGCAATTGCCGCGACCAGCAGCGCGTTGTCGGCGAGCGACGAGAAGAACTGCGCCGCCATGATGATGTAGAAGCCTAACGGCATGGAGTGGGCGCAGCTCCTTGTGGATTATTCTTTCGGCAAGGAAAAGGGCGAAAACGGAAGATACGAAGGATGAAGGCGAAAGGATGAAGGCGGAAGGCAGAGCACCGCAGCCTGCGGCCGCTTCGCTGGATTTTTATTCATCCCTCATCCCTCATCCCTCATCCTTTAGTCGCGGGCTGTCGTTTTATACCACAAATCTTCAAAATGTGGTTGAATACTAAACCATTTTTGGCAAGGCGACAGCGTGAAGGGTGAAGAGAAAAAGCTGCTCAAACTCTTCGAGCGGCTCGCGCCGGGGCAACAGGAAACGCTCATCGCGTTCGCCGAGTTTCTCACCGTGCGCGTGGAAGAGACGGGCGAAGCACCGGCGGGCGAACCGGTTTCGATCGAACGGCCGGCAAATGAGACCGTGACGATGGCGATCAGGCGGCTGGTCAGGGCCTATCCCATGCTGGATCGCCGCAAGCTGATGGCCGAGGCCTCGCGGTTCATGGCGCAGCACGCGCTCGAAGGACGCGCCGCGCACGAGGTCATCGACGAACTGGAAGTGGTGTTCTCGAAGCATTACGAAGAGCACAAAAAAGTAGTTTCAGGTCTAAAGTCTAAAGTTTAAGGTTAGTCACGGCGACTCGCCCCGCGACAACTTCTTCGACTTTAAACCTTAGACCTTAAACTTTAGACCCGATAAATGCCTCGTCCCGTTCTCGCGACGATCGATCTTTCGGCCCTGCGCCACAACCTCGCGGTGGTGCGCCGCCATGCTCCGCTTTCGCGCGTATTTGCGGTGATCAAGGCCAACGCCTACGGCCACGGGCTGGCGCGCGCGGCGCGCGCGTTCGCCGCCGCGGAAGGCTATGCGCTGCTCGAGCTGGAGGCGGCGGTCGAGTTGCGCGAGGCGGGTTACCGGCAGCGCGTACTGCTGCTCGAGGGATTTTTCGAGGCGCGTGAGCTGCCGGTGTTCACGCAGCACCGCATCGCCGCCGTGGTGCACAGCCGCGACCAGCTGCGGATGCTGCAGCAGCTGCCGGCCGATGCCGGGCTCGACGTGTTCATCAAGATCAACACCGGCATGAACCGCCTCGGCTTCTCGCCGGCGGAATTTTCCGACGCCCTGCGGGCGCTGAAGTCGAATCCCGGTGTCGCCCGGATCACGCTGATGACCCATTTCGCCAACGCCGATGAGCCGCGTGGCGTGGATAGTCAGATGGAAGTCTTCGACCGCCTGGCGAACGGCGAGGAGCTTCCCAGGAGCCTCGCCAACTCGGCGGCGATTTTCCGCTATCCCGATACGCACTGCGATTGGGTGCGTCCGGGTATCATGCTTTACGGCTGTTCGCCCTTCGCGGAACAGACCGGGACTGAGATCGGGCTCAAGCCCGCGATGACGCTGGAGAGCCAAATTATCGCGATTCGGGAGCTGAAGCGCGGCGACGCGGTCGGCTACGGCGGCCTGTTCACGGCGGAGCATGACACCCGTGTCGGCGTGGTGGCGTGCGGCTACGCCGACGGCTATCCACGTCATGCGCCGACCGGCACTCCGGTCATGGTCGAAGGGCGGATGACACGCACGCTGGGCCGCGTTTCCATGGACATGCTGTGCGCTGATTTGTCGGATATTCCCGAGGCGCGAACGGGTTCGCGCGTCGTGTTGTGGGGCGAAGGCGTGCCGGTGGAACACGTGGCCGCCGCCGCGGGCACCGTGGGCTACGAATTACTGTGCGCGCTCGCTCCCCGCGTTCAGATTGTGGAAACGTGAACGACGGCGGCTGGCGGATTTACTGAAATCGCACGCGGCGCGGTGTATCATCGTGTCAACCACTGAACCGCCGCCGTGCCGCGCAACCCCACTCACTTTCAGCGATATGCCGCAGCCGTCGGCCTGGTGGCGGTCGCGTTTTCTCTGCGCTACGGCCTCTTTGGCACTCTCGACGACCGTCTGCCGTTCGCTTTCTTCACGCCGGCGACCATCCTCGCTGCATGGTATGGCGGTCTCGGCCCGGGCTTGCTCGCCGCCCTGGCCGGCTTGCTGCTCGGTGACTATTTCTTCCTGCCGCCGCACCAGGCCTGGGGACCGCTCGGCGAAGCGGAGCGCACCGTGATCGGGACCTATGCCATAACGAATACGTTGATCGTGGTGCTGTTCGCGCACCTGCATTCGCGCATGCGCGACCTCGAGTACCAACTGCGTAATCTGAAGGGCGGCGAAGATAAGCCCAAGGAAGCGGCGCCCCCGGTCTGACTCGCAACCGATACCCGCGGGCAGGCGCGCTGCTCTGACGCATCCCGCGGCCGGTCCGGCCCGATCAAGCACGCAACGGCAGCGCGACGCAGCCGCTGTGTACGCGTAAGATGAAACGTCCGCGTTAATCTTCCGATGGCAAAAACCAAGTCCGTTTACGCCTGCACAGAGTGCGGCGGACAGGCGCTGAAATGGCAGGGCCAGTGCCCGCA
>JAHFRO010000051.1:0-4246 GCA_023266245.1 Betaproteobacteria bacterium
GTTGAGCTGAAGGGATGCGTCATCCCGCACGCGCCGGAACGTATTGGAGCGCGGTGCGGGTTGCCGGTTGGCGACGGGCGAAGCGAAACTTTGAGTCATGGCGCCGCCGTCCGCATTGGTATGCGCGGCTAAGTTATGACGGCTGTCGGGAGTGCACAGCATGCTCCGCAGCCGTTAGGTTGATGGTGGTTCATTTTCTTCGTCATCGCCTCGCACACTGCAACAGTAAAGGATTCGCCACGCGATCCTATTGATGTAAATCAAACGCGGCCGATTTCGATTACGATGCAAGTCTGCATAGAAACATTATCTGTATCAAGGCCTTACGTGCAGGATGTGGCGGCGAGCGAACGCCGTACCGGCTTGGCGCCAGGCGTTCACGTTAATTTGGGCCGGACAGGTATTGAGCCTGATTGCACTGAGGTGAAAAATCGCTGTGATTCTGGCATTCTTGCCGCCGGCTTGGAGGGGGCCTTGGCAGGCATCAACGCAGGTGCGAATACTCGAACTTCACTTCGGTCGCGCGCTGCGATGCAGACCTGCGGATCTTAACGGCGATCTGGTAGCGGCCGGGCGCAGTCATCCTGAAATAATTGCCGTAGCTGATGGTACCGGCGAGAGTCATCCGCTCAAGCTTCTTCTCCTGTGCGCCGAGCCCGATTTCGGTGACCTTCGCCTTGACTTCGGCATCGGCGATGGGCTGCTTGGTCTTCGCGTCGAACAGCGAGACCATCAAATGATGCTGTGCGGCACTGCGCGGAACGCCACCGTGCATCTGGCGTTCCGCGCTTTCTTTTGGATACCCACGTATGATCTCGACCGGGACCATCCCGTAAAAGACCTCGATGCCATCAACCACTTTATGCTGATCGAGGTGAGCCGCTCGCGCTGTAACGCCAAAGATCGTGCCGCCCGCCGCAATGAGAAAGACGAGAATGCTTGGCAAGAATTTGGCATACATAGTGCGCTCCTGCAAAAAACTTTCGTCCAACAAAACCAGTATAGGGAAGCGCCCGAGCGGGGATTTGATCCAGATCAAAATCTTCCGCGGATAATCGTGCCGGGGCGGTATTTCGCGCGCACACGGTATTTCGCCGGCTGTAGCCGGGAACTTCGAAGTTAGTGCCCGAAAACAGAACACCGCACCGGTCCCCCGGTGCGGTGTTCTGTAGTCTGGTCGGCGCAGGTTACGCCTTCGACTCTCGCTGCATCGGGCAACCTTGGCCTTTGCCTTGAGCCTGCGCGCTATCATGACATTGCGTGCCATGGCCGCGCATGCCGCCGCGCATCGCCATGCGCTCGTGCATGCGGCTCATGCGATCTTGGCCCATCACGTGCTGGCCATGCTCGCCATGCTCTTCCGCCATGGGACAGCCCGCGGTCGCGCCCTATAGGCGCACACGGCGTAGCCGCAGCGCGTTCGTCACCACCGACACCGAGCTCATGGCCATCGCCGCTCCCGCGAAGATCGGCGAGAGGAGCAGCCCGAAGAAGGGATAGAGCACGCCCGCCGCGATCGGGACGCCGAGCGCGTTGTAGACGAAGGCGAAGAAGAGGTTTTGCTTGATGTTGTGTATGGTGGCGGTGGACAGCCTGCGCGCGCGGGCAATGCCGCGCAGGTCGCCCTTGACCAGCGTCACTCCGGCGCTCTCCATGGCGACATCAGGCCCGGGCACGGCTGCCGATGAATCCCAGCGCGATCATGATCAGAGCGGCGATCACCAGCAGGATCAGGATCCAGTCGGGGAGGTAGAAAGTGGTGAAGACTTCCCATCCCAGGCGGCGCACGACCTCCGACACGATGGAAGGGTTGCCGGCGAGGTAGCCGCCGAGTGTGCCGGTGATCGTCTGCAGGCCAACGCCGAGGGCCGCGAGGCCGAGCATGATCCAGCGCCACGTGCCTTGCCACACCCGCTCGCCGCCGCGCCAGCGCAGCAGCCACAACACAATCCAGTAGGCGAGCGACCAGATTGCGAGCAGCAGGTGGTTGCGTGCCAGGGGAGAGCCCGCTACCGCCTCGATCGGCCATACCAGCAAGCCCACCATGAACGCCAATGCGCCGGTGACGGCGCCGAGAAACAGCAGGAAAGTCAACGCGCCATCGGCCGCGCGCGCCAGCGCCCCGTCGGAGAAGGCGCGCATCAGGATGATAAGCGCTGCGGTCGTCCAGAGCGCGATCGGGAAATGCACCAACATCACGTGGTATGGAGCCATGGTCAGCCTTCCTTCCTCGGGAGCAACAGAATTACGGTGAATCCGAGACCGACGATCAGCAGGAGGCCTGCAGCAAGCGTGTAGAGCCACTGGGCCGTTATTTCCTTGTTGAACTCCATCTCGACGCCGTAATGCGCGAGTTGTATCTCACTATGCCGGAATTTCACCGGCACTCCCTGCTTGATCTTCGCCGCGCCGGCATGCCTCGAGCTGTTGAGCAGCGGCCAGCTCACCTGGCCGGGGTAGAACAGCTTGACTTCCGTCCATTCCTGTTCCCATTTCGGCGTGTCGCCCTGGAACCGCACCGCCTGGAAGTCCGCTTGGTGCGTAAGCCCGACACCCACCGGCAGCGACACATAGTGCCAGCGGCTGCCCTGCGCACCCCGGTGCACCGCAAAGGCCACCGCGTAGGTGTGATGGTTCTCGAACATCTTGTCGTCTTGCGGATTGCCGGTATCCATCGCGCGCGCGAGCGTCACGTCCCAATATCCATCCTTCCAGCGTGCCTTGCCGACTACCGAGATGTCCGTGGCCGAGCCTTCGCCCGGGCGCAGCACGCGGCGCGGCAGTACGTCTCCTTCCTTCCAGGAGTAGCTTGGGTCATAAGGCTTGGTCTGGTCCTCGCGCATGTAGTAGAGATCGTCGAAACCGAGCTTGCGCTGCATCAGATCATCCCAGTTGAGCGCGGCGCGCCCGCCGGTTTTTTTCGGATCGAACATGAATCTCGGCTGCTTCTTGTCCGAGTCCCAGTTGTTGAAGAACACTGACTTGCCCTTGTCGCCGAACCGTCCTTCCGCGACGAATTGATCGTCTGATTTGTCTATCGGGTTGGAGCGATGCGCCCGCCAGTGCCAGAGATCGAGGAAGTAACCAGCCTCGCGCTGCGCTGCAAGCTCCTCTTCCGGTATCACGGAGGCCCAGTTGTTGATATCGGTGCGGGTTTGCGGCAGATACTTGGTGACTTCACTCTGCCCCATTTTCTTGCCGAGGTAGGGGTGTTTTTTCACTTCTTCTCCGGGCGCTTCGTCAGTAAAGAAGCGCATGCGGTCGCCGATCGTAATATAACCGCCGTACTTCTCGAAGTCGGACACGGTGCCGTCGTCCACCAGCATGGTCAGGCGGTCCTCGTAAATGCCTTCCGGCTGGGGACCAGGGACGCTGTCGCCGTAGCGTTTCCATTTTCCACCTTCGTATTTCATCATGTCGTGATAGAGGGAAGGCTGCTGCGCCGGCCAGCGATAGCGGAAGAACATCTTCTCGCCGTTGTATGCCGCCTTTACCTGCAGCGGCATCGTTAGCTCCTTCGGGATGTAGATGTTGCGCTTGACGTCGTTGTGTACCACGCCGGTGCCGTGAAATAACCACGAGATGCCGAGCATCGCCACAAAAAGAATCACCGTGACGAAGAGCAGCGTTTGTCGTGTCTGTTGCGACTTTGCTTCCATGATGTTCTTCCCTTCAGTCGGCAGGCGTTGAAAAGGCGTCATTCCGCTCAGTCGCATCGCGTTGCACTGTTGAACGCTCCACTCGCGGTAACCTCTTGGCCTGGTGCTGCCGATTATAGGCTGGAACCGTCGGTGTCAGGGGGTGTTGATATAGATCAAACAAATGTGGTTTGTCGGTCGAGAAGCGGGCCTTAGCGCTGCACGCGCAACGTGGTTGCGCCAGCGTTTAGGGTGTCCAAGAAAAAAAACGCTGCTTCGGCACAGCGCCAAAACGGCGTTTCAGACAAGTACTGTAGGATTACGCCTTCGGTTCGGCGTGAGGACACTCACCGCGCTGCACGCCGTGGCCGCGCATTACAATCGCCATCGCTGCCGCACTATAAGCGCACGCGGCGCAGCCGCAAGGCGTTGGCGATCACCGAGACGGAACTCAGGCTCATCGCCGCCGCCGCCACGATGGGCGAGAGCAGGATTCCGAACCACGGGTACAGGATGCCGGCGGCAACCGGAACGCCCAGAGTGTTGTAGACGAATGCGAAGAAGAGGTTTTCCTTGATGTTGCGTATGGTGGCGGTGGACAGCCTGCG
>JAHFRO010000051.1:4346-15677 GCA_023266245.1 Betaproteobacteria bacterium
ATCGTGCCGGTCTTGTCCAGCACCAGCGTGTCCACCTGGCGCAAGGTTTCGAGCGCCTCCGCCTCCTTGAACAGCACGCCCATCAGCGCGCCGCGGCCCACGCCGACCATGATGGACATCGGCGTTGCCAGTCCCAGCGCGCAGGGGCAGGCAATGATCAGCACGGCGACGGCGTTGACCACCGCATAGGCGAGCCGCGGCTCGGGCCCCGCGAGGAGCCAGACGACGAAGGTGAGCGCCGCCGCCACCACGACGGTAGGCACGAACACGGCGGACACTTTGTCCACGAGCCTCTGCACCGGCGCGCGCGAGCGCTGAGCTTCCGCCACCATGTGCACGATGCGCGAGAGCATGGTGTCGGCGCCGACGGCCTTGGCTTCCATCACGAGGCCGCCGCTGCCGTTGAGCGTGCCGCCGATCAGCTTGTCGCCGGCGCGCTTGGTGACCGGTATCGGCTCGCCGGTGAGCATGGATTCGTCAACGGCGCTCGTGCCTTCGACCACGACGCCGTCCACCGGCACGCGCTCTCCCGGACGGATGCGCAGGCGGTCGCCCGGCGCGAGAACCTCGATCGGCACATCCTCGTCCGCGCCGTCAGCGCGAATCCGCCGGGCAATGCTGGGGGCGAGCTTGAGCAGCTCCCGGATCGCCGCGTTGGTGCGGCTCCTCGCCTTCAGCTCGAGCACTTGTCCGAGCAGGACCAGGGTGACGATCACGGCGGCGGCCTCGAAGTACGCTCCGACTTCACCGTCCGGGCTTCTCATGGAAGAAGGGAATATCCCGGGCGCAAGCGCCGCCACGACGCTGTAGACGTAGGCCATGCCCACGCCGAGCCCGATGAGGGTGAACATGTTGAGGCTGCGGTTTCGCACCGACTGCACGCCGCGCACCAATAGCGGCCATCCGCCCCACAGCACGACCGGCGTCGCCAACCCAAGTTCCATCCACATCCGCGCGTGCGTCAGAGACGCGAGGGGATTTCCGGGCAGGTACATTCCCATCGCCACCACAACCAGCGGCACGCTGAGGATAAGGCTCGCCCAGAACCGCCGCGACATGTTGCGCAGCTCGGCGTTCCCCGCTTCATCCTCGGGCTGCATGGGCTCAAGCGCCATCCCGCAGATGGGGCAATCACCGGGCCCGTCGCGGATGACCTGCGGATGCATGGGGCAGGTCCATTTGCCTTTGCGGCTCACCGGCACCGCGGGCTCGAGCGCCATGCCGCATTTCGGGCATGCGCCCGGGTATTCCTGGCGTACCTCGGGGTGCATCGGACAGGTGTGGACTGCGGCGGCCGGCACGGGTGGTCGCGCCGCGCTACCGTACCTGCTCGGATCAGCGGCAAACTTGGTGCGGCAGTGCGCGCTGCAGAAGTAATAGGTGCGGCCGCCGTGGATCAGGCTGCCGGCGGCCGCCTTTTCATCCACCGTCATGCCGCAGACCGGATCGATCGCCATACGGAATTCATGTTATCGGTTAAGGGTCGTGCAAAAGCCCTGCGCCGGGACACCGAGTGCGGCGTTGAACTTGCTCGACATGTTCTGGAACGCGATCAACGCCGTGAGTTCGATGATCGCGTCGTCGCTGAAGTGTTGTTGCAATCGGGAGATCAGAGCGGGGTCGCTGTGCCGGCTGCTGTCTGTCATGGCCTCGGCGTAACTGAGTGCCGCCTTCTCGGACTCGGTGAACAGGGCCGAGTCGGTGAAATGCGGCAGCGCCTCGAGTTTTTCAGTGCTTACGCCGCGCTTCAGGCAGGTTGCCGAATTGAGGTCGATGCAGAAGCGACACCAGTTGATCTGCGATACGCGGACCTGAACGAGCGCGCGCAAGGCGGGCGCAAGCGGCGAGGCCCTGCGGTCCAGCGTGCCGTACATGACCGTCATCGCGAGAAAGGCTTTCGGCGTACGCCCCCACAGACGCGCCGGCTCCAGTTCGCGCCCGTAGCGCCGGCGCTGCAGCCAGAAGAGCAACCGCACGTACCACGGGTAACGGAACCCCGCAGGCGTCTCGATGTAGCTCATGGTTTACCTCGTCCGGAGTGGCGTCCGCTGGCGACGCGAACTGATTGCCACCGCCATCGCTAACGTGCCGGTGTGGACTGCATCATCTGCTGATGCTGCAGCATCTGTTCCATCATCATCTGCATCATGTCCATGCGCTTTTCCATCATATCCTGACGCTGCTTGGGGTCTGCGGGCATCATGCCGGAGCCCATACCGCTGCCCATGCCCCCGCGCTGTCCGCCCATCATTCCCATCATCATGCCGCCACCCATGCCGCGCATCATCGTCATACCCTCGTTCATGCTGCGCATGTGCTCATCCATGAGCTTCTGGCGCTCTTTCGGATCCCGGGTCTTGCGAATGCGGTCCATCTGTTCCTGCATCTTTTTCATGTGCTCCTGCATCTGCGCCATTTGCTTGTCCATATCCATCATGCCCATGGCCGGCTTGGCCGGTGCGGGCTTGGTGTCCTTGGTTTCTGCTGAAAGGGCAAGAGGCGTGGCGAGAATCAGGGTCGCGAGCAGCGATGCCAAAACGACAGTTTTCATGATCGTCTCCTTGGTCGTAGCGGATTTCCATCATAACGGCGGGGTACGTCGGGATGGTTGATCTGGATCAAGGCAGGGCCGGCGTGTGGCGCATAAAAGGAATTGCGCGATCGGCGGTCACTTGGCGGGCTCGACGCGCGTGACCGTGATCTGCCCGCAAAGGGTGTGTCCAGCGCCCGCTTCACGATTCGACCTTGAGGTTGAGCATCATGCCGCCGTCCTCGTGCTCGAGGTTGTGGCAGTGGACCATGTAAACCTGATCGCCGAGGAAGGAATGAGTGAAGTCCAGCGCCAGACGCACGGTTTCTCCCGGCCACACCAGCACGGTGTCCTTCCAGCCGAGGTCGGAAGCGAGCAACCCCTGCGCATTGAGCGCGAGGTGGCTCACCTGCTGGGGGCTGTCGCGCCGGTCGAGCACGCGGAACTGGAAACCGTGGATATGCACCGGGTGCGGCATGCTGCGCGTCGCGTTTTGCAGCACCCAGACCTCCTTACTGCCGCGTTTCACCGTGATCGGCGTGGCGGTCATGTCGTAGGTGAGGCCGTTGATGCGCCAGCGCCGCTTGTCGTCGATGTCGAGCTTGATCGGCCGCTCGGCAGCGCCGTCCGCGCTGGCAGCAGGCACTGGGGACAGGCGCTCCGGGATGGCCTTGCCATAGCTGACGCGTTCCTTGATATTGATTTGCAGCAGCGCCAGTTCCGCTCCGTCCATTGCGCCGTTCCCGGCGTGGGCGCCGTGCCCACCGGCCGCTTCGTTGTGCATCGGGTCGAAAGCGAGGCTTTTCAGCATCACCGGCCGCATCCTGTCGGCTTCACGCAAGTCGAGCAGCACATCGAGGCGCTCGGCGGCGCTGATGAACGCTTCGGTCACTTTCACTGCGCGCTCGAGCAGCCCGCCGTCGGTGCCGATGAGGTAGTAGGGCAACAGCTTGTCGCCCTGGGTGAACGCGAGGCGGTAGTTGCGGGCATTGGAGCCGTTGAGGATGCGAAAGCGCACGATACGGTGCGCGGTGTCTAAATAGGGCTTGTCCGTGAGGTTCACGAGCACGGTGTCACCGATGACGCCCGCTTCGATTTCGTCTTGCGACGGCTTGTAGGCGAGCTCCCCCGCGGCGGTGAAACGGCGGTCCTGCAGCACCAGCGGGACGTCGGTTACGCCGAACTTGAGATCGAGTTTGTCCCGCAGCGCGATCTCGTCTTCGTCTTCGACGATGAACAGGCCAGCCATGCCGAGATAGACCTGTTTGCCGGTCAGCCCGTGCGGGTGAGGGTGGTACCAGTAGGTTCCCGCGCGATTGGCCACCGTGAACTGGTAGTCGTAGGTGGCGCCGCCGCGCACTGCGTAGTGGGGATGGCCGTCGTTGTTGCTGTCCACGTGCAGTCCGTGCCAGTGAATGATGCTGGCCTCCTCCAGCGCGTTCCAGAACTTCACGCGCAGCGCCGCCCCGCTGCGCACGCGCAACACCGGGTTGATGAATGTTCTGCCATCGTGCTCGACCTCGTAGGCGAGGACCCGTGCCGGCTTGCCCGGGAGGATCGGATGCTGGATCGCCTTGGCGACGATGGTGAGCGTCGCTGACATGTCGAGCACGCCGAACAACCCGTCCGGCCCAGGCACGCGCAGTCGGTTGGCGAACGCACTGGCTTCCGCCGGGGGCGCCGCATGCATGTCGTGGCCGGCGTGCTCGTCGCGCTGCGAGCGGCGCCACCACCACAGTCCGCCGGCGAGTCCCGCCGCGCCGGCCGCCGCAGCCGCAGCGGTGAGGAATGTTCTGCGCGAAGGCTTCATGGTGCATCCGTCAAGTGCTTAATGCCTGTGCCGGTGATGCAGATCCGGCAGATGGGGATGGATGTGCGTCATCGGCGGATGCTCGTGCCAGTGCGCGTGGGGCTCGGGGCCCTCGTCGCCACGGTGTGCGTGCTGGTGATGCTCATCGTGGACGTGACGATGACTGTGTGCCATATACTCGTGCGTATGCTCGTGCGCGTGCTGCTCCGTAAGTACGAGCCACGTCGCGGCGACCATCAGCGCAAGAGCGACGCCGAACGAAACGGTGAATGGCTCTCCGAGGGCGAAGATCGCAATCGCGGCGCCGATGAAGGGCGCGGTGCTGAAATGCGCGGCGGTGCGTGAGCTGCCGAGATGCCGCAGTGCGAGGATAAACAGCACGAGGCTAACGCCATAACCCAGGAACCCGACTACGAGCGCCCCGACGAGCGTCGCGGTTGCGGGAAAACTCATCCCAAGTACCAATGCCAGCACGAGATTGAATGATCCTGCGGCAAGACCCTTTATCATCGCCAGCACCACGGGGTCACTTGCCGAAACTTTACGCGTGAGATTGTTGTCGAGAGCCCAGCAGAAGCATGCTCCGACAATTGCGACCGCGTGCAGCGAGAGCTTGAGGTCAGCCTGCCATTGCCAGGATAGCACCAGCCCGGCTGCGAGCATCAGCACCGCGGCAGCCCACACGCGTCCGCCGACGGCCTCTCGGAAAAGCGCCGCGGCAACCAACGTGGTGATCACACCTTCCAAGTTGAGCAGCAACGAGGCCTCAGATGCGCCGGTGCCCGACAGTCCCCACATGAGCAAGACCGGCGCGACGACGCCACCGGCGATCACCGCGCCGGCGAGCCACGGATAGTCTCTGGCCGCGAGGGGCGCCTCCGTCGCAAGCTGGTTAGCGCTGCGCCGCGTATGCATTGCCAGTCGTGCCGCGAACAGACCCAGGCCGCTGCCAAGATAGAGCAATCCTGCGAGCCCGATCGGCGGCACTTCGCCGAGCAGGAGCTTTGCTAAAGGGGTACTTGCCCCGAATAAAGCCGCCGCGGCGAGGGCGAGGAACGCGTAGCGCTGCAGAGATAGATCAATCATCGAACGCGTCCGCTACCAGAGCCGGGTGACTAATGAGAATGGCCATGATCGTGTCGGGTGTTGCCGTGTGGTTCCAAAGTATCGGCGATTTGGCAGTCGTCGGGATGGTCCAAACACGCGACGGTCTCGATCTGGATGGCGGTGTGGACGATGCCGAAGCGCTCGCGCAACAGCGTCGTGACATCAGTCAGCACTGTCTGCTCGCTGCGGGCTGCGGGATCGATCACCAGATGCGCAGTCAAGCTGTTCTTGCCGCTTGAGATGCTCCAGATGTGCAACTCGTGCACCTCACGTACGCCTGGCGCGTTGCGCAGAGCGTCGCCGATCCCGGCGAGCGAAAGTCCTTCGGGCACGCCCTCCATGAGCACGTTGAGACTGACCTTGAGCAACGCCCACGTGCGGGGAACCACCCATAAGCCGATCGCAATGGCGACAATAGGATCGATCTGCCGCCAGCCGGTAAGTTCGATCAGCAACGCGGCGACGATTACACCAAGTGATCCGAGCATGTCAGCCCAGACTTCGAGGTAGGCGCCCTTGATATTCAGGCTGTACTCGGTGCCTCCACGCAGAAGGAACATGGCGACGAGATTGACGACGAGCCCACCCACGGCGACAGCGAGCATGCCCCAAGCGTGGATCGGCGCGGGCACGACGAAGCGCCGGTAGGCCTCGTAGAGGATATACAGGGCGACCAGGAACAGCATCGACGCATTCACCGTCGCGGCCAGAATCTCGAAACGGTGGTAGCCGAACGTGCGTCGGCTGTCAGCTGGGCGCTGAGCGAGACGAACTGCGGCGATTGAGATCGAGAGTGCGGCAACGTCGGTCATCATGTGGGCGGCATCCGACAGCAGGGCCAGGCTGCCGGTCAGCAGCCCGCCAATGACCTGCACGACGAGATACGCACCAGTGAGCGTAAGCGCGGCCCACAATCGCTTTTCGTTCGTGGTCGTCGCGTGGGAATGATTGTGTGTGCTGGCCATCAGCGTGCTCCCCATGCGGGTTTAAACGCTGTCGTCCGCGGAATCGCCGCCGGCAGCGAACAAGACTAGTGCCCCGTCAACGTCGCGATCATTGGACAGGTGAGCCGCCCACCCCTGGCTTCGCACTCGGCAATCAATGCCTTGAGCGCGCCGCGCATCCGGTTGAGATCGGAGAGCCGCACTTCCACCAGTGTCAGTTTCTTTTCTGCGAGTTCGCGAGCTTGCTTGCAGTTCCGCCCGTCTTCCAAAGCTAGCAGGTTTGCCACTTCGTCGAGCGTAAAGCCGAGCTGCTGCGCACGCTTGATAAAACGCACGCGGGCCACCGCTTTTCCCATATAGCGGCGAATCCCGGCGGAGGGTTTTGCCGGTTTCTCCAATAACCTCCGGCGCTGATAGAAGCGAATCGTCTCAACATTGACCCCGGCGGCGTCTGCCACCTGACCGATTGTCAAACCCTTCTCCATAAGACCCCCGCCCGCAAGGAACGAACCGATCAAACCCCCTTGACACCGTACTCTAGTACGGAGTCTATAGTATCCCTTTATTAGTTCTTTTGGAGACCCTTGTGGAGATGAACAAGGATGGAAAAGTAACCCTGGCTGGCGGTGTGCTGGCAGCCATTGGTGCCTCGGTTTGCTGTGCCGGCCCCCTGTTGCTCGTCTCGCTGGGCCTGGGCGGCGCCTGGGTCGCGAACCTGACGGCGTTCGAACCTTACCGACTGATTTTCTTGGCGGCTGCCGTCGGTTTTCTGGCCCTCTCTTACCGCGCAGTTTACCGTCCTGCTGCCGGCGCGAGTTGCGCTCCGGGAATGGTTTGCGACGCGCTCCCCGCTCGCCGGAAGTACAAGGTCCTGTTCTGGTCTGTTGCTGCTCTGGTCCTGCTGGCGGGAGTATTTCCGTATTCAGCACCGCTGTTTTACTGAAGGAGCATCGTTGTGAACATTCGTACCTTTTTGACAGCAGCCCTCTTCGGCATCGGCACGCTTTTGGGCTCCGCCGCGTACGGCGCAACTAAGACCGTAACCCTCGATGTACCGGGCATGACGTGCTCGCTATGCCCGATCACGGTGAAAAAAGCGCTGATGAAAGTTCCGGGGGTAGCGAGCGCCGAAGTGAGCTTTGAAAGCAAGCAAGCGGTTGTGACCTATGACGACGCGAAGACCGGCCCGGAAGAGCTGATGCAAGCAACTCGCAATGCGGGATTTCCATCGATGGTAAGAGAGATCAAGTGATGAGCCTCTACACGCTGGCAGTGAGCGGAATGACTTGCGAGCACTGCGCGCGAACGGTGGAAAAGGCGTTGGCCGGCGTCGCCGGAGTAACGGCGGCGCAAGTGTCGTACGAAAGTAGCACGGCAAGAGTCGAAGCCCGGGACGGCGTGCCGGAGGCGGCACTGCTCGAGGCGGTGAAGGCCAAAGGCTACGGCGCCGAGCCGCTTGAGGCTCGCGGATCAAGTGGACCGGGGCGCGTCGCTTCCGCGAACAAGGTGACGCGCCCGGCCCGAAAAGCCGAAGCGGGCCTCCACATTGCCATCGTCGGCAGCGGCAGCGGCGCGTTCGCGACAGCGATCCAGGCTGTTGATGCTGGGGCACAGGTCACCCTAATCGAGGCAGGAACCCTGGGCGGCACGTGTGTAAACGTGGGCTGCGTCCCGTCCAAGATCATGATCCAGGCGGCTCATGTTGCGCACACGCATGCAGCAAGCTCCTTCCCGGGGATCGCGAGCCGGCCAGCGCAAGTGAACCGGGCGGCGCTCGTGGTCCAGCAACAGAATCGAGTCGAGGAACTGCGCGTCGCCAAGTACCAGAACATCGTGGACGCCAATGCCGGCATCAACGTGCTGCAGGGCTTCGCTCGCTTCAAAGACCACCATACTTTGATAGTGAAGCGGCCGGATAGTCGTGAGACGCAACTGCGTGCCGACCGCATCTTGATCGCGACGGGCGCGTCGCCCGCAGTACCGCCGGTGCCGGGGCTCAAGGAATCGCCCTATTGGACCTCCACCGACGCCCTGGTGGCGGAAGAACTCCCGAAGCACCTTGTCATCATCGGGTCTTCCATCGTTGCCATTGAACTTGGCCAGGCTTTTCTGCGGCTCGGCTCCAAGGTGACCATGATCGCCCGCAGCAAAGTGCTGTTCCGGGAAGACCCGGCCATCGGAGACGCCCTCGAAGCAGCGCTCAGGGAAGAAGGCATGACCATCCTCACCCACACTCAGACGCGTTCGGTTGCTCACCGCGACGGGATGTTCCAGGTCGAGACCAGCGCAGGCGTCATCGAGGGGGATCGCCTCCTGGTGGCGACCGGCCGCCGCCCGAATACATCCGGCATGAACCTGGAAGCGATCGGTGTCAAGCTGGACGAGCGCGGCGCCATCCGCGTGGATGACCACCTTCGGACCAGCGTGCCGGACGTTTACGCAGTCGGTGATTGCACCAACCAGCCGCAGTTCGTCTATGTCGCAGCCGCCGCCGGCACTCGCGCCGCGATCAACATGACGGGCGGCGACGCGGTCCTGGATTTGACAGCCATGCCCGCGGTGATCTTCACCGACCCTCAGGTGGCGACCGTGGGCCTTTCGGAGGCGGAGGCGAACCTCAAAGGCATCGAGACTGATACACGCACCCTCACGCTGGACAACGTGCCGCGCGCCCTGGCCAATTTCGATACGCGGGGATTCATCAAACTGGTCGTGGAGGCGGGCACCGGACGCCTGCTGGGAGCGCAAGCGGTAGCGGCCCAGGCCGGAGAGTTGATCCAGACGGCCGCGCTCGCGATCCGCAACCGCATGACGGTTAACGATCTCGCGGGGCAGCTCTTCCCCTACCTCACGATGGTCGAGGGCCTGAGGCTGTGCGCCCTGACCTTCACGAAGGACGTGAAGCAACTCTCGTGCTGCGCGGGTTAGAGGCGAGCCATGAAAGAGCTTTTCAAACAGTGCACGTCGGTCGCCGGAGGGGGTTTCGCGGGCGCGTGTTGCTTAGGCGTGCCGGCAGCGCTGTCGGTGCTTACCGCGATCGGCGCGGGTTTCCTGATCAACGACGCGTTTCTCATCCCCTTGTATTTCGGTTTGCTGGCGCTGAGCGTCTGGTTGCTCTATGGCACGGCGCGATCGCACGGCAATCTCACGCCGTTCTGGGCAGGCCTCGGCGCGGCTCTCGTAGCCTTTGCCGGGTTGTGGGTTTTCTCGGCATTGGTATATGCCGGTCTCGCCGCGCTGATCGCAAGCAACGTGTGGGATTTCTTCAACGGGCGCCGTGGCAAGCATCGCCCAGGCTGGGGCGAGCAATCCGCTCGCCGCCGCTAGGACGCCGGCATCGTTTGAATTGCGTTGATCGTTTCGCAATCGGCAGATCGCTGATCACTGGGCGTGTTTAACGCTATCGAGGAACTGAATATAGTGCTCGGGTAGCCCGTGTGCTCGTGCGCCCTCGCGGACCAGGGTGATATAGCGTAGCGATGGATTGCCGTCGCGTTCGTTGCCGTCGGCGATGTAGGTCACAGCCTGGAGCGGTCGCCCGTCAATGTCTTCCGCATCAACCCACAATTGCCGGTACCGGGGTCCCGGAACGCCTTCCGTCGCGTCCAGATGAACGAGGTCGCGGCGGGTGATCCGATAGAGCACACCCCACATCTCCGCCTGCGGGTCGACGCCGAGATTCGCCGGTGCAGCCTTGCCCTTCGGACGTCCTTCGAGGTTGAAACGCAGGCGATACCCGCGCACCCGACCGGGGCGCCATTCCAGGGGGCGCATGCCGCGCCGCTCGCGAAAGGCGCTGTCATGCATGTTGGCGCCGAAGGCGAAGTACCAGACTTCCTCACGCGGAGGCCCGACGAGGCGGATGCCGTGGAGCCGGTAATAGCACCAGGAGAGCACCCAGGATTTGGCAATGAGCATGCGGAGCTTTCTCAACAGATTGCTCATCGCTCGCTGTCTCCAATCGGGATGGCACGTAAACGCCAGACCGTCAGGAATTGCAGGGCGGCGGCGGTGAGGCTCAACCCAAAGACAGCGGCGTATGATCCCGCCTGCGCGATCACGCCACCCGCTATCGGCAATAGCGCGGCGGGCGCAGCCAGAGCATTGAAGTAGCCGCTGTAAGCGGGGCGTCGGTCATCCGGCGAAATCTCCATCAGATAACCGAGGTAGGCAATGGTGCTGCCGTTCCCTACCGCGCCCAGGAGCGCGAAGACCACCGCGAAAAAGGGCAGCGCCGCCGCGCCCCAGCGCCCATCGTCGGCGATCCAGGCGAGGGTAAGGATCGGGGCCACGGCGCCGAGGGCGGCAACGATCTCCAGCAACTCTCGCTTGCCGCGCCGGTCCCCCCACCAGCCCCACAGAGGGTTGGAAAACAGTGCGCCCGCCGTCTGCGCGCCGAGCAGAAAGGCGACGTCCGGCGCGGAACCTTGCGCCTGCAAGATGTAGAAGGGAAGCGCCATCGCCGCCGCGCCGCCGAGCCACTGTGCGATAAGGAAGAGGCGGAAGCGGCGGTCGCCGACAAAGGTATCAAAGCTACCACGCAGGAAATCCACGAAACCCGCTGCAACGGAACGCTCCACAGGTGCTTGCGGCTCGCCGGCTGAGACGAAGAAAATGGCGGACACCAAGAGTAAAGCCGCGCCGAGCAGCACCAGCGCCGCATAGCCGCTGGGAAACGGCAGGGCCTGGAGTACCCGGTACGCTGCCGCGGCCACGGCGAGCGCGAGGAGACCGCCGCCGAAGAAACGCAGCGCCAGCATCCGGCTCCGTTTTTCCGAGGGAATAGAGCGCGCCACGATGTCGTTATACGGCACGGCCACGATACCGCTGACGAAGGCGTAGACGGTCCAGATCGCGAAGAACAGGACGATCACCAATGCGCCCCCGGGGCTGGCGAGATACCACAGCAATCCGGCGAGAACGGCAAGGCACGCCACGCG
>JAHFRO010000165.1 GCA_023266245.1 Betaproteobacteria bacterium
CGCCGGTGACGCGCCGTTCCGCGTGACGCTGCCCGTGCACTTTGCACTTGCGCACGCCAGTTGCAGGGATGCGGTGCACGCCCTGGCGCGCGCGTTGCCCGAGGGCACGCCTCACGGCGGTACTTCGTTCTGGCTGGAGATGGCTCGGCGCTGATCCGCGGCACCCGGAAAGCAAAAGCCCCGGGCACGCCGGGGCTTTCGGCGGAGCTCGCAGGGTGCGTCAGGCCGCTTGCCGGGCGATCACGCCTTTCATCCTGGCGAGCGCCTTCACCTCGATCTGGCGGATGCGCTCGGCGGAAACGCCGAACTCGGCGGCGAGATCGTGCAGCGTGGCGGACTGCTTTTCGTTGAGCCAGCGCGCTTCGATGATGCGGCGGCTGCGCGCGTCCAGGCTCTCGAGCGCCTTCTCCAGTCCCGCGCTTTGCAGGCGCGCGGATTCCTCGTGCTCGAGGATGCGGCCGGGCTCGGCGTCTTCCGCCGCGAGGTAGGCGATCGGGCTGTAGGTTTCGTCCTCATCCTCCCCCACCGGCTCGAGCGCGACATCCTGGCCGGCGAGGCGCGTTTCCATCTCGACCACTTCGTCGGGCTTGACGCCGAGCTGGCCGGCGATTGCCGTGACGTCTTCGACTCCCAGGCTGTTCAGGCTCTGCTTGAGGCTCCTCAGATTGAAGAACAGCTTGCGCTGCGCCTTGGTGGTGGCGATCTTGACGATGCGCCAGTTGCGCAGGACGAATTCATGGATCTCGGCGCGGATCCAGTGCACGGCGAACGACACCAGCCGCACGCCGCGCTCGGGGTCGAAACGCTTGACCGCTTTCATCAGGCCAATGTTGCCTTCCTGGATCAGATCAGCCTGGGGCAGCCCGTATCCCCTGTAGCCGCGCGCGATCGCAACCACCACCCGCAGGTGCGACAGCACCAGCTGGCGCGCCGCCTCGAGATCGCCTTGCTGGCGGAAGCGGCGAGCGAAATCCGTTTCCTGCTCCTGGGTCAGGATCGGGAAGCGGTTGACGGTCTGGATGTAGGTTTCCAGGCTGCCGGCAGCGGATGGAATGGGTAACGCGTAGCTGGCCATTTAATCCCCTAGTAAAATGAGTTTAGCACTCTGGTCCTGAGAGTGCCAGAAGGGCGGAAAAGTTCCGCGATTCATGGTGTTAAGGCCGATCTGCCAGCGCAAAACCGGCACCAAATCAGCGGCTTGGGAAGACCCCGGGCTGCCCTAATGAGGGTCGATCTGTGCGAGGTGCTGGTTGACCGAAAGCCACGCCCCGAACCAGCCGAGCCAGGCGGAAAACACGAGCAGACTCACGCTGTCCTCCGCGCTCAAGTGCCGCAGCTCGATGCGCGTCGCATAGAGCTGCGACAGATCCGCCAGGCCGCCGTTCAACAGCAGCAGGCCGACCCAGACGATGGCCCACGCGGCCAGCCCGCCGGCCAATCCCTGCAGCGCGCCGAAGTAGAGGAAGGGCCGGCGGATGAAAGGGTCGGTGGCCCCGATCAGCTTGGCGACCTCGATTTCCTCGCGCCGGGTGAGGATCTGCAGGCGGATGGTGTTGAAGGTCACCGCCACCAGCGCAAACGCAAACAGCGTGGCGAGCAGCCACACCGCCAGCCGCGCGAGCTTCAGTCCCGCCTCGAGGCGCCGCGCCCACACCGCGTCGAGCTGCACGTGGGAGACCCTGGGCCAGCGGCTCACTTCATCGCGCAGCGTCTCCAGCGCCTGCGGCGCGGCCTCGTGCGGCTGCACCACAAACGCATCC
Organism: Betaproteobacteria bacterium; assembly: GCA_023266245.1. Taxonomy (GTDB): domain Bacteria; phylum Pseudomonadota; class Gammaproteobacteria; order Burkholderiales; family SG8-41; genus SG8-41. The sequence goes on from JAHFRO010000165.1 coordinate 1,761, forward strand.
GGCAACGGGTTCTGGGCCAGACTGTCCACCACATCGGCGAGCCCGGTGCCCGCCTTCAGCTCCTTGAGCGCCTGCTCGCGCGACACGTAACGCACCTCGCGCACGCCCGGATGCTGCTTGAGGCGCGCCTCGACCTGCGCCGCTTCGGTGCTCCCGGCGTCGAGCGCGAGGAACACCGAAAGCTGCGGACCGGAGGCGAGCGCCCGCGCGTAGCCCTGCAAGTTGGCGAGCGCGACATAGAGCCCGGCCGGCAGCGCGAGCGCAATGCCGATCACGCCGACGTTGAACAGCGTCGCCACCGGCGTGCGCGCAAACCGCGCGAGCGTGGTGAAGAAGGTGTCGAGGTGATGCCAGAGCCAGGCTTTCATGAGGTCAGGGTGCCTGCCTTGAGCGCGATGAGGCGCGGCTTGAGACGCGCCGCGAATGACTCGTCATGGGTGGCGATGACCACGGTGACGCCGACCTGGTTGAACGACTTGAACAGCTCACCGATGTCGGCGGCGTGCGCGGCGTCGAGGTTGCCAGTCGGCTCGTCGGCGAGCAGGATGGCGGGGCGGTGCACGATGGCGCGCGCGATGGCGAGCCGCTGCTGCTCGCCGCCGGAAAGCGTCACCGGGTAGGCCTTCTCCTTGGACAGCAGCCCGACCTTGTCCAGAGCGGCGCGCACGCGGCGCGCCGCCTCGCGGCGCTCGAAGCCGTTGATGTGCAACGGCAGCATCACGTTGTCGAACGCGGTGCGGTCGAACAGCAGCTTCTGGTCCTGGAAGATGAAGCCGAAGTTGCGGCGGAGAAAAGGGATGGCGCGCGCTCTCAGCACCCCGACGTTCTGGCCGTTGACGATCACGCTGCCGCTCGAAGGCCGCTCGATCGCCGCCGTGAGCTTCAACAGCGTGCTCTTGCCGGCGCCGGTGTGGCCGGTGATGAACACCATCTCGCCGGCTTCGATCGTGAGCGTGATGTTCCTGAGCGCCTCCAGCCCGCCGGGGTAGCGCTTGCAGACGTGGCTGAAGCTGATCATAGGATTCAGGATTCGGGATTCAGGATTGGGAGAAAGCCGAACCCGTTTCGGACTAAAGGCGGTTGCTCGATCCTCAATCGCCGATCCTCAATCCTCGCCGAGGAGTGCGGCCACAAACTCCCCGGCGTCGAACGGCCGCAGGTCGTCCAGCCCTTCGCCCACGCCGATGAAGCGCAGCGGGATCGGCCGGTCGGGCGCAGCGCCGGAGCGCGCGTGCGCGATGGCCGCGATCGCTCCGCCCTTGGCGGTGCCGTCGAGCTTGGTGAGCACCAGCCCGGTGACCCCGAGCGCCGCGTCGAACGCCTGTACCTGCGCCAACGCGTTCTGGCCGGTGTTGGCGTCGAGCACCAGCAGCACTTCGTGCGGCGCTCCCGGCAGCGCCTTGGCGATGACGCGCTTCACCTTCTTGATTTCCTCCATCAGGTGCAGCTGCGTCGGCAGCCGCCCCGCGGTGTCCGCGAGCACCACGTCAATACCGCGCGCGACCGCGGCATTCACTGCGTCATAGATCACCGCCGCTGCATCACCCGACTGCTGCGTGATCACCGACACGTTGTTGCGCTCGCCCCACGCCATCAGCTGCTCGCGCGCCGCGGCGCGGAAGGTGTCGCCCGCGGCGAGCAGCACCGATTTTCCGCGGCCCTGGTAGTAGTGCGCGAGCTTGCCGATTGAGGTGGTCTTGCCGCTGCCGTTGACGCCCGCGAGCATGATCACGAAAGGCTGGTGCGCATCCACTTCGAGCGGCACGGCAATCGGCGTGAGCAGCTCGTACAGCGCCGCCTGCAGCACCTGCCTGAGCTGGGCGGAATCGGCGATGGGTGCGCGCCGCGCGCGCAGCCGCAGCTCATCGAGCAGATGAGCGGTGGCAGCGACCCCGACGTCGGCGGTGATCAGCGCCGTTTCCAGCTCTTCGTAGAATGCCTCGTCGAGCGGTCGCGCCGCCCCGAACAGCCCGCTCAACCGGCTGCCGAGCTGTTCGCGCGTCTTGGTGAGGCCCTGCCGGAGGCGCTCGAGCCAGCCGCTGCGGCCGCCGTCTTCGGAGGGGGAGTTGAGGAAACTTAACACGCGCTGTGCAGTCAGAGGCGGGGTAATGTTACGATTGTCGTCACAAGAAAGACCGCCGTCGCGCTCCGCATTCCGTCTGCTGTTGCCGAATTGGTTACAATTCTAGCTTAAACTTCCAGTGGTGAGCGGATGCAACTGCTGAATCGTCTGTCGTTCATCGCGCGCGTTCTGATTGCGGCCGCGCTCAGCCTGGTGCCCGCCGCGGCGCTCGCCAGCACCGAGGAGCACCGGCTCGCCAACGGCTTGCGCGTCATCGTCAAGCCCGACCGGCGCGCGCCGGTCGCGGTGGCGATGCTGTGGTACAAGGTAGGCAGCATCGACGAGACGAATGGCGTAACGGGCGTGGCGCACGTGCTTGAGCACATGATGTTCAAGGGCACGAAGAGCGTGCCGGTAGGGGAGTTCTCCCGCATCATCGCCGCGGCGGGCGGACGCGATAACGCTTTCACCAGCCACGACTACACCGGCTACTTCGAGGTTCTGCAGGCCTCGCAGCTCGATCTCGCGTTGAAGCTCGAGGCCGACCGCATGGCGAACCTCGTGCTCTCGCCCGAGGAGTTCGCCAAGGAGATCAAGGTGGTGATGGAGGAGCGGCGCTGGCGCACCGACGACCGCCCGCGCTCACTGGTCTTCGAGCAGCTGATGGCCACCGCGCTCACCGCGCATCCGTACCGCAATCCCGTCATCGGCTGGATGAATGACCTCGAGAACCTGCGGGTGGAGGACGCGCGCGAGTTCTACCGTCGCTGGTACGCGCCCAACAACGCGGTGCTGGTGGTCGTGGGCGACGTCGATCCGAAGCAGGTGCTCGCGCTCGCCGAGAAGCATTTCGGGGCCATCCCGTTACGCCCCCTCCCGGAGCGCAAGCCGCAAGACGAGGCGCCGCAGCTCGGCGTGAAGCGGGTGACGGTCAAGGCGCCCGCGGAGCTGCCGTACGTGTTGATGGCGTTCCGTGCGCCTGCGCTGCGCGATGCCGAGCGCGACTGGGAGCCGTACGCGCTGGAGATGCTGGCTGCGGTGCTCGACGGCAACGAGGCGGCGCGGCTCAACCGCACGCTGGTGCGCGAGGAACGGCTGGCGAGCTCGGCGGATGCGAGCTATGACGGCATTGCGCGCGGCCCGGGCTTTTTCTATCTCAGCGCCACGCCGACACCGGGCAAAAGCGCGGCCGACGTGGAGCAGGGCCTGCGGCGCGAAATGGCGAAGATCATCAACGAGGGAGTCACCGAGGAGGAACTCAATCGGGTCAAGGCGCAAGCGGTCGCTGCCCACGTCTACCAGCGCGACTCGATGATGTTCCAGGCGCGCCAGATCGGGATGCTCGAGAGCACCGGCATCCCGCACCAGACGATCGATCTGCAGCTCGCGAAGCTGCGCGAGGTGACGGCCGAGCAGGTGCGGGAGGTGGCGCGAAAGTACTTCAGCGATGACGCGCTGACCATCGTGTACCTCGACCCGCAGCCGCTCTCGGGCAAGCGCCCGGCGGCGCCTCCGGCAGGATTGCGTCATGCGCAGTA
>JAHFRO010000166.1 GCA_023266245.1 Betaproteobacteria bacterium
CACAACGCCGCCAAGCAGCCAGCCACTCGCGATCATCTTGATGCCTTCAAGCATGAACGAGAAGCCGAGTCCCATGATTATGCCAACTGCGACAGGCCGGCTGATCCAACCCGCAACTTTACGCGCAGCCCCGCTCGCGCCGAGCACGAACCAGATCAGCCCGGTTACGATCCCCGCGCCGTAAACCGCCTGCGGCGTGATGACAATAGTTTGCGCCGCCTGGGTCGTCGCCACTGCGCCGATTGCCTTCATCGGTTGCACCGGGAACGGCGTCTTGTAGTAAAAGCCAACCGCAATTTGAGCGATGCCGAATGCAAACAGCATGCCCATCGGATCGACCTTAAGCAGCGAGATATACGCAACCAGAAACGGGATGAGTGTGCCGAGGTCGCCGAACGCCCCTGCCCATTCGAGACGATCGAAGCGGTTACCGGAAGCTACGCTATTCGCTGCCAACGCTCTGTCTTCACCTGCCACAGTTGCATGTCCTATTTAAGGTCGTCACGCCGGTCGATATCGTGCAAGATGCCGGCATCATCGCATTCGATCAGCGCCAGATCGCTGTTATGCGCGCTAATGATGTCGCGTGCTCCGGCATCGCCGTCGAGCACCAGCAATTGCGCGCCAAAGCGCTTGCCGAACCCGACCGGCTGGCCGCGTTGCCCTTGGTAAGTGGGCGCGACGAGGTCTCTGCCCGCTTTGAGTTCACGCACGACCGCCGCGATCGTCGCGCTTTTGATCAGCGGCATGTCGGCGAGCGCGATCAGCCAGCCATCCGCGCCGCGGCACACGCCGACGCCGTGCGCGAGGCTCGCCCCCATGCCGCGCGCTGCGTGCGGGCAAACCGTAACGTAGCAGCCCTCCTGCTCGAGCAGACCGGCAAGCGGAAAGTCGCCCGGCCGCACCACTGCGACGACATCCGGCACCGCCGCAAGCAGATTGCGTGCCGCAGCAACGCCGAGCGGCGTGCCGTCAGGCAGCGGATGCAGCAGCTTGTCGCCGCCGAAACGCGAACCCGAACCCGCCGCCAGCAGAATTGCGACAATCTGGCGTTGTTGGTTTGCCATCACGAGCCATTATAATTAAGCCTGCGTTTATTGGAGCGGATGCCAAAGCGCCGCTCAATTCGCTTAAACTCACAATCACAGAAAAAACCGCCATGCCAAGACTCGCCGCCAATCTGACGCTGATGTTCAACGAGGTCGACTTCCTCGACCGCTTCGCCGCCGCTGCCAAAGCGGGATTCAAGGGCGTCGAATACCTGTTTCCGTACGATTACGACAAGAATGTGCTCAAGCAGAAGCTCACAGATAACAAACTCACGCAAGTGCTGCATAACCTGCCGGCGGGTAATTGGGGTGGCGGCGAGCGCGGCATCGGTTGCCACCCCGACCGCATCGCCGAGTTCGAGGCCGGCGTGGATAAAGCGATCGATTACGCGACCGCGCTCGGCTGCAAGCAGCTGAACTGCCTTGCCGGCATCCGGCCGTCGGGCCTGGACCCGATTGACGCGCGCGAGACGTTCATCAACAATCTGCAATTCGCAGCGCTGCGGCTCAAGGCTGCCGGCATCAGGCTTCTGATCGAGCCGATCAACACGCGCGACATCCCCGGTTTCTTCCTGTGCAACACGCAACAAGCAGTCGACATCATCAAGGCGGTCGGCTCCGACAACTTGTTCGTGCAGTACGACATCTACCACATGCAGATCATGGAAGGCGACCTCGCGCCGACGATCGAGAAGAACCTCAAGCTGATTCCGCACATGCAGCTTGCCGACACGCCCGGACGCCACGAGCCGGGCACTGGCGAGATCAACTACACGTTCCTGCTCGCCCATATCGACAAGATCGGCTACACGGGCTGGATCGGCTGCGAATACAAACCCGCGGGCAAGACCGAAGACGGCCTCGGCTGGGTCAGGCCTTATCTGCATCGATGACCGGCGCATTCGCTTGACGTAGCACCGGTGTGGCGACACAATCTGTATTCCAAATGCGCATACCGTATCGCGGTAGATTACAAAGGAGGAGCTCATGAGTATTGTTCGTTTTGGTCGCCTGGGTGCTGTAGTGCTGGCAGCGGCTTTCTTCAGCGCTCCCGCCTCCGCTCAACTGATCCGGATCATGTCGGGGCCGCAAGGCGGTTCGTGGTATCCGCTTGCCGGCGCGATCCAGGGCATCGTCGAAAAAAACATCCCCGGCACCAACGTCCAGGTAGCGCCGGGCGCGGGCATCTCTAACGTGCTCGGCGTGCAGAACAACAAGGCGGAGATGGGCTTCGGCAACTCGGTCTCCACGTACGACGGCGTCCGTGGTGAAGACCCATTCAAGCAGAAGACCGACAACGTTTGTCACATCGCCACGCTTTATTTCCAGTACTTCCACGTGGTGGTTCTCGCCGACGCCGGCGTCACGACCGGGGCAGACCTTAAGGGCAAGGCACTAACGACGCAGCAGAAGGGCAATACCGGCGAGCAGATGACCCGCGACTTCCTGAAGGTGTACGGCCTGGACTACAGCAAGCTGCGCAAGGTCAATTTCGGCTCCTACACCGACTCCGTCGAGCAACTGAAGGACGGGCACTCGCAGGTGTTCACCCTGATCACTACCGTGCCGGCGTCGGCGGTGATGGACCTCGCATCGGCGCGCAACATCCGCGTGCTTGACCTCTCGGACATCAAGTTCAAGGAGCTGCAAAAGATCAATAAAGGGTACGATCAGCGCATCATCAAAGCAGGCAGCTATCCGAAGCAGGACAAGGACATCCAGACCATCGGCACCTGGACCCATCTGATGATGAGGTGTTCCACACCGGAGGACCTAGTCTACAAGGTGACCAAAGCCCTCGCCGCCAATACCGAAACGCTTGGCAATGTCGTCGCGGCAGTGAAAGGACTGACGGCCAAGGAGCTAGCGATCGACGTCGGCGTGCCCTACCACCCCGGCGCGCGCAGGTTTTACCGGGAGGCCAAAGTCCTCTAGTCTCAGGATGATTCGACGGCGGCGCGAATCCTCGCGCCGCTTTTTTTTAGGCCGCCCGCATGCCCCTAGCCTACGACCGCGCGCTGAAGGGCGTGATCGCCTTCACCGCGGTCGCGATGTCGCTGTACCACCTCACCATCGCGCTCATCGGCGCGCCGCAGGCGCTGTTCTTCCGGGGCACGCACCTGCTGTTCGCGATGGCGTTGGTGTTCCTGCTCTATCCCAGCCTGACCAGGCGCAAAAAGCGGGCTGAGGGCGAGCTGCGCGATGACGCGGGCGGGACCATCGGCGCAGGCGACGCGGGCGCGAACGCGTCATGGCTCGACTGGCTGCTGCTCGCCGCCACCGCGGTCACCATCCTCTACATCTGGGTCAATCACGAACGCCTGATTACCCGCTTCGTATACGTAGATGACCCCGAAACGATAGAGCTCGTGCTCGGGACGATCTTCACGCTGCTGGTGCTCGACGCCACCCGGCGCGTGATCGGCTGGGCGCTGCCGGTGACCGCGCTCGTCTTCCTCGCCTACGCCTTGTTCATCGCCAAGGTCCGCCCCGAGCAGATCATCGAGATCCTGTACCTCACCACCGAGGGTATTTTCGGCCCCACGCTCGCGGTGTCCGCTGCGTATGTGATCCTGTTCGTGCTGTTCGGGGCCTTCATGGAGCGCACCGGCGTGGGCCGCCTGTTCATGGACTTTGCGCTCTCGCTCACCGGCCATACCGCGGGCGGCCCCGGCAAGGTCTCCGTGATCAGCTCCAGCCTGTTCGGTACCGTCTCGGGAAGCGCAGTCGCCAACGTGCTGGTGGACGGGCCGATCACCATCCCACTCATGAAGCGTACCGGCTTCCGCCCGCCGTTCGCCGCTGCAGTCGAGGCCACCGCTTCCACCGGCGGGCAGATCATGCCGCCGGTCATGGGCGCGGCGGCGTTCGTGATGGCGGAGTTCCTCGCGGTGAGCTACTTCCAGGTCACGATCTGGGCGGCGATCCCCGCCATCCTCTTCTACGTCGCAGTGTTCTTCGCCGTGCACTTCGAGGCGAAGCGCGTGGGCCTGCTCGGCCTGCCGCGCTCGGAGATCCTCCCGTTCGCACGGGTCATGCGCGAGCGCGGCCACCTGTTCATCCCGATTCTGGTGGTCCTGTCCGGGCTCATCGGCGGATACAGCGCTCCACTGTGCGCGCTCGCTGGGGCGCTCTCCTGCATTCCGGTCGCGCTGCTGCGCAAAAGCACGCGCCAGGACATCTCGTGGAGGACGGCGTGGGGCGCGCTCGAGGACGGCGCCAGGAATTCCATAGCGGTAGCACTCGCCTGCGCCTGCGCCGGCATCATCATCGGCACCATCGCGCTCACCGGCGCCGCGATCAATTTCACCGCCCTGGTGGTCGGGCTGGCACAGGAAATGCTCGCTCTGGCGCTGGTGCTCACCATGCTCGCCGGCATCGTGCTCGGCATGGGCATGCCGACCACCCCTGCCTACATTGTGATGGTGTCGCTCCTGGTGCCGGCGCTGATCAAGCTCGGCGCGATACCGCCCGCCGCGCACATGTTCGCGTTCTACTTCGCGATCCTGTCCGCGATCACGCCACCGGTCGCGCTCGCGGTTTACGCCGCCGCCGCGATCGCCAAAACCAACCTATGGGAATCCGGATGGGCGGCGGTGCGGGTGGGCGCGGCCGGTTTCATCGTGCCCTTCATGTTCGTATTCGAGCCCTCGCTGCTCATGATCGGCGACTGGTTCACGATTCTCACGTCCTTCGCTTCAGCTACCGTCGGCGTGATGTGCCTGGCTGCGGGATTGCACGGTTATCTGCTCCGCGAAAACAAGATGTGGGAGCGGGTGTTGCTGGTGGCAGCCGCGGTGCTGCTGATCAAGCCCGGCTATATCTCCGACGCGATCGGACTGGGGCTGCTCGCGCTCGTCGCCGTCAACCAGAAACTGCTCAACCCCGCCAAGGCCGCGACTTCCGCACCACCAGCAAAGTAAACCTCTTTTACCGCGGAAGCGCTGAGACGCTGAGGTTTTCCAGGTATTTCTGATATCCTCTGCGCCTCCGTGTCTCTGTGGTTCAAAGTACGCGTAGCGCATCAATGAGCTCGGCTGCGATTATCTCGACGCACCGGTGTCGGGCAGCGAAGTCGGCGCCAATAACGCTGCGCCGACGGCGCTGGTGAAGGCACTCGAGAAGCTCGCCAATCACGCAGTCAAATAAGGCGTAGTCCAGCGTCGCAGCCAGGGTGTACACTGGGCACTACCCATTGGGAAACGCCCGATGAACTACCCTGCCCCGCACGACGCGACCCTCAAACGGCCGCTGCCCGCCGGCTTGCTCGATGAGTTGCGCGC
>JAHFRO010000167.1 GCA_023266245.1 Betaproteobacteria bacterium
TGCCGACGCCCGCGAGCGGCGGGCCGACATTGCCTGCAGGAACCTCGCTCGCATCGGGAACCGCGTGACACAGCAAGCAGTTACCCGCATCGCGGCCCAGCACCACTGCACGACCGCGTGTTGCATCGCCAGGCCCACGCGTGAGCGGCACGCGGATCTGCCCGCTCTCGATGCGATAGGCGACAAGTGGGTCGGCGGCGAACGCAGCAGATGAGCAACTTGCGGCTAGCACAATCACCACAACCCGCCACCCGCGCCCGCTGCGCGCGCGACCCCTCCACGAGGAGGAGGGGAGTTTCTCACTTTCAGACGCGCAACACGCGCTCACGCTATATCGTATAGCCGTGATTCTTGAGCGGCAGCGAGCGAATACGTTCCCCAGTGGCCGCGAAGATCGCGTTGACGAGCGCCGGCGCGAGCGGGGTCAGCGGCGGCTCGCCCATGCCGCCCCAAAAGCCGCCGCTCGGCGCGAGCACCCCTTCGACCTTCGGCATGTCCTTGATGCGCATCATCGGGTAGTCGTGGAAGTTCGACTGCTCGACGCGGCCGTTCTTGATCGTGCATTCGCCCCACAGCGCGGCGGTCAGGCCGTAAGTCACGTTGCTTTCGATCTGCGCCATCGCCGCGTCGGAGTTCGCGACGTAGCCGGGATCAACCGCCACCACGACGCGCTTGATGTCGAGCTTCTTGTTGGCGCCCACCGAAACCTCGATCACGCCGGCGGTATAGCTGCCGTAAGCGTCCACTGCCGCGATGCCGCGATAGACTCCGGACGGCAGCGGATTGCCCCAACCGGCGGCCTTGGCGCACGCATCGAGCACGCCGAGATACTTCGGCGATTTCGCGAGCAGCTCGCGCCGCATCTGATAGGGGTCCTTGCCGGCAGCACCCGCGATCTCATCGAGGAAGCACTCGCGGAAGAGCGGATTCTGCGAATGCGAGACCGAGCGCCAAGGGCCGACCGGAACGTGCGTGTTGCGCATCGCATATTCGACAAGGAAGTTGGGAACTGCATACGGGCTGTCGGCATAACAGGTCACGCCCGACGCATCGATGCCGTTCTTGATGTCCTCCGGCCGCACCCTGATGACCCACGATTGGGCCGCGATGCGCGCGTGCCAGCCGATCAGATTGCCGGACGCGTCAAGCGCCGCTTTCTGGCGGATCATCGCGACCGGGCGATAATTGCAGTGCTGCATGTCTTCTTCGCGCGACCACAGCAGCTTCACCGGCTTGCCCGGCATCTGCTTGGCGATCGCCACCGCCGGCCTGACGAAATCCTGGAACGCGCCGCGGCGCCCGAAGCCGCCGCCCAACTGCGTCTTGTAGACCTCGACGTTGGCGAGCGGCACGCCGGCAGTTGCGGCGGCCGCGGCGAGCGCGGCTTCCGCGTTCTGCGTCGGCACCCAGACCTCGACGCGGTCGCCCTTGATCAACGCCGTGCAGTTCATCGGCTCCATCGTCGCGTGGTTCAGGTACGGCGTGTAGTACTCGGCTTCGAGCACTTTGGCAGCTGAGGCAAACGCCGTTTCGACATCGCCGTTCTTGCGCGCGACCGCAGCTTTCGGGTCGTTGAGTCCGCCTTTGAGAAACTCCATGATGCTGGCGCTGGAAACGTTGCCGTTGGCGCCTTCGTCCCACTCGATCTTGAGCGCCTCGACCGCCTGATTGGCGCGCCACCAGTTATCGGCAATGACTGCGACGGCCCCTTCGATCTGAACGACTTTGATCACGCCGCGCATTTTTTCAGCGGCGGAGCTATCCACGCTCTTTACCTTGCCGCCGAACACCGGGGACTGCGCGATCGAGGCATACACCATACCAGGCACCTTGACGTCCACGCCGAAGACCGCCTTGCCGACGACCTTGTCGGGAATGTCGAAGCGCTTGATCGGCTTGCCGAGCAGCTTCCAGTCCTTTGGATCCTTGAGCGCGACATCCTTCGGCGGCTCGATCTTCGACGCCGCTTCGGCGATCGCGCCGAACGTCGTTTTCTTGCCGCTCGGCCGATGCGTGATCACGCTGTTCTCGGCATAGCATTCGGACGCCGGTACATTCCATTTCTGCGCCGCGGCGGCGACCAGCATTTCGCGCGCGGTCGCCCCTGCTTTGCGCAGGTACAGGTTCGAATCGCGGATCGCGCGGCTGCCGCCGGTCGCCATCGTGACGTAGACGCGGTTGCGCCGCAGATGTTCGGCGGTCGAGGCAAACTCATACTTGACCTTGTTCCAATCGCATTCGAGCTCTTCGGCGACCAGCATCGGCAGGCCGGTCGAGCTGCCCTGCCCCATTTCCGAGCGCGCGACCCGGATAATGATGCTGTTGTCGGGATTCACGACTATCCACGCCGTGAGTTCAGCGCCTTTTTGCGCGGCGCCTGCTTTGGCGAGCGCGGCAGCCGGCAGATTGAATTCGAGCGCGAGCGCGCCACCGACCACGGCGGATTGCTTGAGGAAATCGCGGCGGGAACGATTGAGTGTGTTTTCCATGGTCGCCCCCTTACGCTTGCTTCGTCATGCCGGCAGCGGCGTGAATCGCAGCGCGCATGCGCTGATAGGTGCCGCAGCGGCAGATGTTGGTTATCGCCGCGTCAATGTCGGCGTCCGAGGGATGGGGCTTTCTTTTGAGCAGCGCCGCGGCCGCCATGATCTGGCCGCTCTGGCAGTAGCCGCACTGCGGCACCTGGAAGTCAACCCATGCTTTTTGCACCGGATGCGAGCCGTTGCGCGACAGGCCTTCGATGGTGACGATGCGCGTGCCGGCCACCGCTCCCACCTCCAGCGAACAGGAGCGCACCGGCTGGCCGTTGACGTGCACGGTACAGGCGCCACATCGCGCAATGCCGCAGCCATACTTGGTGCCGGTCATGCCAAGCACATCGCGCAACACCCATAACAGCGGCATGTCGGGCTCGACGTCGACCTGGTGTGACTTTCCGTTGATATTGAGTTGCATCATGGGTCTCCTCCAGCGTTAATTCGTGGTGAAACCGGATGACTCGCACACAGCTGCAGCGCAAGCCTGATCGTCCCCTCGGATCCTCTGCTACGCGCTACTGTGGCACAGGCTTGTTACGAGGCCGTGGCGGTGGGCAGAGCTATTTTGTAGTCGAACAGCCTTGGTGAGCAAGTTATTCCGGCTGCCGGCCGGGGTCAAGCCGTGCCGGACGTTTTTGCACCAGCCGCATGGTGCAACGCGGTAGGGCGAAATCTGCGGCCCCGAATAGACAACGACCGGAATTTGCTCCTCGTCGCCGACCGTGACGTTCATCATCGCGCTCGACGAGGGCGGATCGCTGCGGGCGCTGGCCGAGCCCACGCACTCCGCCGCCTGTGAGGCCTCGAAGAAGATTGCCGTTCGTCCCTAGAGCGGGACGCCTTTCAGGGAGCCTTCATCTCGATCGTGACCCGCGCGGGCTGCTGGTCGCCGACTGTGACGTTCACCGGGACCGTGCCAAGGCGTTCGTGCCAGACCTGTAGCTTGTACTGGCCTGGCGGGAGATTGTCGAACGCAAACTGCCCATCGGCGCCGGTGACCGCGTAAAAGGGGTGCGCCGCGACCACGACCCACGAGACCATCCAGGGGTGAAGGTCGCAGATGATGCGCACGATTTCGGGCTTGGTGAACGTGATCGGGATGGTGCGGTCCTTCGGCTGCGTGAGATTGAACGAAACGTTAAGCTTCGGAGTGGAATGAATGTTGTGGAGCAGGCGGTCGCTATTCAGAAAGTCCACGGTGCCGCCCACGGGCACCACGACCATGCGGGGTATGTATACACACCCCTTCTGATCCATCTCCACCTTTTTGGCCTGCGCCGGCCACGCCGCGTTGGGTGGCGGGTTTTCGAGCCATACCACGGTATTGCGGATTTCTTTCTGGGGAGATAACAACAAGTCCTCGGCGTCCTTCTGCGCGCCGCACAGATACTGATCGATGGTGATGTCGACTTTCTTCGGCACCGGAGCGGCACCGACGAAGACGACCTTGCCCTTGATGGCACCGCCGAGGCTCTGGCCCGGCAGGCAGAGGAATCCGAGCAGCAACGCAGTCAGGCACCTCGAGAATCGAGTTCCTTTCAATCGACACCCCCCTTTCGTTTCGCCCGCCGGCGATCATCACCGCCAGGCACATGTTGTCCTCCGGCCCTGAACTCGGATCGTGTGCGAGCGTAGCCCGCGCTGCCGGTGGGTCAAGAGATAGTTTCTTCCAATATGGTATCAGTAGTGTCCCTCCACTTGAAGCACAAATCGAGCTGCCAGTGCAGCCGGTAGAGCTCGGTGATCGTAAGCACAGGCAACGCGAAGTTGTTCGTCAGGAAGATGAGGGTCTTGCCCGACTCGCGATCTTTACATTCCCATCGGTAAGTCCGCCCACGCTGGACAGTGCGCTATTCCATAGCAAGGGTGGAACAGGGTAAAGTGGACCTTCCTAGCTAGCATTGACAGGCAGGGGGGCAGACAAAGTGCTATTCGCAAGCGAAAATTCGTAGTCAGCGGAGCGATAGAAAATCAAACTCGAGCAGCTCTCTGCGCTGGTCCTGAACCGGTCCCCACTCGGCGCGCTGGTGCGCTGGTTGGCGGGTATTCGTGCCTCCGTCCATACCAAACTCCTGGTCGGCTTCATGGTTGTCACGCTGCTGTTTATCACGATGGCGGTCGTGAGTCTACAGACGCTCGTGAGCACGACCCGGCAGAGCCAGTTGCTCGATCAAGCACACGAGAGGGTCAGCTGGTCCCAGCAGATCCAGCATGCGCTGGCGAGACAGATGCACTTCACGGCACTGGCGCTGCTTTCTCAGGACGAGGTCGCGATCACGAAGATCTTGCGCGAGAACAACCGGTTCAATAGCATGCTTGCCAAGCTGGAAGCCGCGGGGGCCGCCGATCAACAGGGTCTCATCGAGCAGATCCGTTCCTCCCAGGACGACGCGATGGCCGCCGTCGCCGACATGGCGAATGCGATCCGCGATGGCAAGACCCAGGGCATGGACGATCGCGTCCGGCTCGGCGTCACGCTAGCGCTCCTGAACGGCCTGGAGCGGCTCGATGACGAAATTACGCTGCGAGTGGGACGACTCGTGGAGGCAGAGCAGAACCGAATGGCTCGGCTGCGCGACAGTGTCAACGCCAGTAACCGCAGATCCCTGATCCTGACGACCGTCTTCGCGGTGAGCGCGGTGGTCCTCGCTTGGCTTTGCGGCTTCGTGATCTCATGGTCTATCATACTTCCAGTGCGGGAGGCACAGCGCTTCCTCGGTCACGTGGCGGCGGGCAACTTCGGACTTGGCATAACGGTTCCCAACCGTGACGAATTCGGGGCTCT
>JAHFRO010000168.1:0-1320 GCA_023266245.1 Betaproteobacteria bacterium
ACTTGCGCAGCTTGCTCAGCCAGTATTCCATCTGGCGGCCGGCGGATTCGCGCCCGCCGAGCCCGAACGAGAGCGCGACCGCCACCGCCACCGCGCCGAAGGTGAGCCCGAAGGCGAGGTTCACGATGTCGTCGGCGATGCCCATTGCGCGCAAACCCATCGCGATCACCAGCCCGATGATCGCCAGCCGCGCGAGGCGCGCGAGCCCTGTCGCGTTTGCGCTGCCCGTGCGCATGATCGCGGTGTGGGCCAGGCTGGCGAGCCAGAAGCCGATCACCAGGATCGCACCGCCGAGCAGCACGTCGCCGCCGAAGTTGATGAAGGTCGTGACGACGTCGCGCACCTGGGTGAACTCGAGCTGGTTGGCGGCTTCCACCGTCGCGAACAGCATGGCGAAGAACAGGATCACAATGCCGACCAGCGCCGAGGGTTTGAGCTGGCCGCCGAATGCCTGTCCCATGCCGAGCTTCTCGGGCAGCGTGTCGAAGCCCATGCCGCTGAGCAGCCGGCTCACCAGGGCGGAGGCGAACTTGGCGACGTAGTAGGTCACGACCAGAATCAGCCCGGCCGCGACAATATGCGGCACGGCGTTCAGTATCTGTCCCAGCATCTCGGTCGCCGGTCTCGATACCGCCTCGATCTGCAGGGCATCGAGCGCCGCGATCAGCGTCGGGATGAAGATGAAGATGAACACCAGCGTGCCCGCTACGCGCGACAGGTCCACCGACTCGTCGAGCCCCGCCCTGTGCCCCGCCTTGTCGGCGCCGGCGGCGGCGAGCAGGTTGGTGACCAGCCCGCGCATCACCTTCGCCACCAGCCAGCCGACGAAGCCGATCACGAACGCGGCAAACACGTTGGGCAGCAGGTCGAGCACCTTGTTGATCATGCCCTGCACCGGTGCGAGCAGCCCCTGCAGGTCGTAGGCGCCGAGGATCGCCGGGATGAACAGCAAGATCACCAGCCAGAACAGCACGTTGCCGACGTTCTTGCTCATCGGCTCCATGCCGGCCTGCGCGGAGAGCTTCTCGTCCCAATCGGTCTTTGCGAACACCTTGGCGACCGCTGTGCGCAGCAAGGTCGCCGCGAGCCACGCGATCAGCACCAGCAGGGTGCCCGCGAGCAGCCGCGGCAGGTAGCCGAAGATCTGGGTCACCAGCACCTGGAACGGGTTCGAGATGAGCGCCAGGTCGAGCGCGTTGAACATGCCGAGCAGCGTGAGCAGCATGATCAGCCAGAACACGCCGATCGCAATGCCGGCCTCAACGTCGAGCGTCTGCCCGGTGCTTTCCTTGATGCGCTGGTTGACGGAGAGCAACGCAA
>JAHFRO010000168.1:1420-5265 GCA_023266245.1 Betaproteobacteria bacterium
ATTTCTCGTTGGCGCGGTTGAGCACCGTGAGCGTGGCCTGCGTGATCTCGGGGCCGATGCCGTCGCCGGGGAGAACCAGGATCTTCACTTGCGCTCCCTTGGGGGGAATTGTGATTGTTTTGGCGGAGGCGCGATTGTAACATCCGGCTAGCGGAACTTTGCGACAATCGAACGAGGAGCAGCAATGAACAAGGTCAAGCAGAAGCTGGCTGCCGGCAAGGTGGTCACGATGTTCAACCCGGATTTCGCCTCGCCACGACTTGTCGAGTACGTCGCGGGGCTCGGTTTGGATGTGGCGTTCATCGACGCCGAACGCATGAGCTACGACTTCGAGCGCATCGAGGAGATGACGCGCGCCGCGCGCGTGGCGGGCATCGCCTCGGTGGCCCGCCCGTGGTTGAACGATCCGGGACTGATCACGCGCTATTTCGACTGCGGCATCGACGGCATCATGGTGCCGCACGTCGAGGACGCTGCGGCCGCGCGCAGAATGGTCGAAATCGTGCGTTACGCGCGGCCCAGGGACCATGCCGACAAGATCGTCATCGCCATGGCCGAGACGCCAGCCGCGATCGGGCGGCTTGACGAGATCGTCGCCGTCCCCGGCATCGACGTGATCGTGGTCGGCGTGAACGACGTGGCGCTGGCTCTGGGTTTCCCCGGACAGCCGGAGCATCCCGCCGCCGTCGCGTTGGTAGATCAGGCGATCACGCGCATCGTCAAGGGCGGCAAGACGGTCGGCCTCAACGTCCTGACCAACTGGGAGGAGCGGATGCCATCATTTGTTGCCAAAGGTGTGCGCTGGCTCAACGTCCATGTGAACGTCTTTATCGCACGCGGCGCCCGACAGTACACCGATCTCCTGAACCGCTGCACCGCCTGAGCGCAACATCTTTTTTTGATAATGCTTCGTCCAAAATACCGTAGGAGGACAGCCATGAAAGGAGCTTGGTCAGCATGCATCGTGTTGCTGTCGCTGATGCCGGCGGCAGTGTCGGCGCAATCCGGGCCGTTTCCCAACAAGCGCATAGAGATTGTCGTCCCCGGCAGTCCCGGTGGGGGCCAGGACCTCACGGCACGCGCTATCGAGGCAACGTTGCGCGAGACCAGGCTGATCAGCCAGCCGATGATCGTCAATAACATTGCCGGTGCCGCGGGAAATCTGGCCAAGGCCTACATCAATCGGCACAAGGGCGATGCGCACTTCTTCTACACTGACACGAACCGCATCTACCTCAACAAGATCGTCGGTACGACGCCGCTCGGTATAGAAGACGTCACGCCGCTCGCGCGGCTTACCGCCGAGAATCTGGTGTGGGTGGTGCGCGCCGACTCGCCTCTCAGATCGGCGCAGGAAATACTCGACAAGGTCAAGGCGGATCCGGCCGCTGTCTCCTTCGGGATCGGTACGGCGGTTGGCAACGATCTGCTGCACATTCTGCGCCCGGCGATTGCGGTCGGCGCCGATCCGCGAAAGATGCGTGTCGTTGCGTTCAAGAGCGGCGGCGACCTGATGATCCAGCTCCTGGGCGGCCACGTGACGGTCATTTCGACCGGCCTGTCGGAAGCGGTCGAGCAGGTCCGGTCCGGTCAGGCGCGGCTGCTCGCGGTGTCGGCGCACGAGCGCCTGAGCGGCGAGTTTGCCGGCGTGCCGAATTGGCGTTCCATGGGTATCAACGTGTCCATCAGGCACTGGCGCGGCGCGTTCGCGCCGCCCGGATTATCGCCGGACATGGTCAGGTTCTGGGACGAAACCCTGGGACGGATGGTGAAGACGGATGCGTGGAAGAAGACGCTCGAGAAGTACGGCTGGGAAGACGCGTACGCCGATTCCGCAACCTTCCGCAAGGACCTGGAGCAGGAGCGCGCGATCGCCGCGCCAATCCTCGCCCAGCTCGGAATGGTCAAGGACGCGAAGCAATAGAAATTCGTCGGCCCTTGACGCTCTGGTCATTTTGCCAATCCGAGATCAGTCATGACCGCCTTGGTCTGGTTGTAATCACTCTCCAGGTATTTCCCGAACTCCCGGCTGCGCAGGAAATTCCCTTCCCAGTATTGCGCCTCGAGGCTTTTGTTCCAGTCCTCGGTCGCCACGACCTTGGCCAGGACGTCCTCCCAGTACGCAATCTGCGCCGCACTCAACCCCCTGGGGCCGACGATGCCGCGCCAGTTCGAGACCACGATATCTATTCCCTGTTCGCGCAGTGTCGGCACGTCGGCCAGCGCTCCCGGCATGCGCCGCGGCGCGCCCAGCGTCATGATGCGCGCGTTTCCCGTTCTGACGTGACCGATCACCGACGTGACCGTGGACGCGACCATCTGCAGGTGCCCCCCCAACACGGCAGTGATGGCATCGGTGTTCGATTTGAATACCACCACCTTGAGCCTCTTGGGGTCGACGCCGGCGGATTTGGCGAGCAGCGACAGCGTGAGATGGTTGGTCCCGCCGCGATTGCTGACGCCCACGGCCCATGCATCAGGGTCTTTCTTGAGCAGTTCGACCAGATCGCGTGCGTTCCTGACCGGAGAGTCCGCCTTCACCGTGAACGCCGTGTACTCGTTCAGCAACAGCGTGACGGGGGTAAAATCGCTGTGGTGCTGGGTCGAAATGCCCATGATGTGGTTCGCAATCAGCGTCGGATTGCCGAGATCGAAGTAGTGAGCATCGCCTGCGTGCTGGTTGAGATAGGCGCGCACTATCGTCTGGTTGCCGCCCACCTTGTTGACGACGTTGATCGGCACCGGCACGAGCTTGTTCTCCTGCATGATCTTCTGGAGGGTGCGCCCCACGGTGTCGTTGCTGCCGCCAGGCCCGGAGCCCACGAGCAACTCCACCGCTTTCTCCGGTCGCCACGACTGTGCATACGCGGCGGTCGCGGCCAATATCAGTGCCGCGCCCGCCGCCTTTGCGAACGTGCTGACCCCTATCGGCTGGTTTTGATGTTGTCTCATATCTGATTGTTATTGCGGAGGCGCGATTGTAACATCTGCACCGGATCATCCCGCGCGAGAAGGAGCCTCATGTACGAGGGCTTCAAGAACATCCAGGTTCAAATCTCCGATCCCGAAGTGAAGATAGTCGGGCGCTATGGCGGCAATGGACCGCCGCTGCTGCTGTTGCACGGCAACCCGCTCTCCCACATCAGCTGGCACCGCGTCGCGCCGCGGCTGGCGCAGGATTTCACGGTGGTCGCGACCGATCTCAGGGGGTATGGTGACAGCTCCAAGCCGCGCGGGAAGGAAGACCACAGTAACTACTCGTTCCGGCGCATGGCGCAGGACCAGGTCGAAGTGATGCAGCATTACGGCTTCAAGAGCTTTTTTGTCGCCGGGCACGACCGCGGCGCGCGCACCGCGTTCCGCATGGCGCTCGACCACCCGCAGAAGGTGCTCAAGGCCGCGTTCCTCGACATCCTCCCCACCCACCACGTGTGGACCCACGTCAGCATGGCGTGGGCGATCAATTCGTACCACTGGCTGTTCATGGCGCAGCCCTACGATTTTCCCGAGCAGCTGCTGCGCGGCAACGAGGAGTACTACATCCGCAAGAAACTGATGAAGCAGGGACTGGGCAAGGGCGGCTTCACCGAGGAGGAAATCAGGGAATACATCCGGGTGTGCACGCCGGAGAACATCCACGGCGCGTGCGAGGACTACCGCGCAGCTGCGACCATAGACTTCGAGATGGACAAGGCTGACTTCGAGGCAGGCAGGAAGATCACCTGCCCGGTACTGGTGCTGTGGGGCGGGAAGAGCCACACCGAGCACCACTACAATCCCCGCGAAGCCTGGCCGCGCTACTGCTCCAATATCGTGCACATGGCGGCGCTGCCTTGCGGACACTA